>NZ_JBHWZP010000337.1:0-9775 GCF_042728395.1 Streptomyces sp. NPDC060205 | reverse complement strand
CCCAGAGACGAAAAGCAGGGGCGCAGCCCCGCTTTTCAGGGGCGCGGGGAACTGCGCGAACGTCCCCCACCGGCCCGCGGCCGACACGCGACCCGCGGGCCGGCGGTCCGGCGAGCCGGTGGGCCTGCGGGCCGGTGTGGGGCAGGCGGGTCAGAGCGCCGCGTAGGCCTTGTCCTTCATGATCCACTTGGCCAGCTCACGGTTCGCGCTCTCCGCCTCAAGCGCCGTGTAAGTGACCCCCAGCTTCACGGACCCGGTCCGCGTGAACCCCATCTCCTCGGTCTCGGTCACCTGCCCGCGCGGCAGGATGAACCGGTACACGGCGTCCGTACCGTCCGTGAACTCGATGCCCAGCGCCCGCTCGTCCTTGGCCGGAGTGCTCGGGATCAGGAACTCGTACGTGTCCGCCACCGCCGTCCCGCCCACCGAGGTCTGGGTGATGCCGGTGGCCGGGATGCCCATGAAGAAGGACAGCGTGCTCTTGTTCATCTGGAGCAGCTGGAACTTCACGGTCAGATCGCGGTCGGAGTAGATGAACCGGCCCGGGGACGCCGACTGCCAGGTGTCGACCGGGTCGATCTTGTCCTTCTTGTTGAGCTTGATGCCGTCGACGGACGTGTAGCCCAGCTCCACCCAGCCGGTCGGCCAGGCGTCGTCGGACTTGACCGGCGCGGTGGTGCCGGCGGGGGCCACCAGGACCCGGCCGGTACCGGCGACACGGATTTCCTTGCCGTTGTTCGTTGCCATGCGAACGCCTCTCTCACGTACAGGTACAGGTGACGGACTTGGGGCTCAGCCGAGCCGCAGCAGCAGCCGGATCGTGGAGCGGTAGCGGTTCGCCGCCGACCGCGTGTAGTCGGGCAGCCAGCGCGGCCCGTCCGCCTCGGTGACGTCGACGACGGCCGCGGAGCCGTACACGGTGTCGGCCAGCTCCAGGACGCAGGCACGGGCGGACAGCGCCACGGTGTGCGCCGTGGGCTTGTCCGGGCCGTACGCCTCCAGGTCGAGCAGCGGCTGGTCGAGATGCTGGTCGTCGACCCAGGCGCCGCCCATGTGGGAGACGAGGACGGCCTTCTGGGTGCCGTCGAACCCGGCCGGCGGGCGGTTGTCGACGGTGACGCCGGTCAGCTCGGCCCGGTTCTTCAGGAAGTCGACGACCAATTGCTCGGCGTCGGGGAAGGTCAGGATGGCCACATGGACGCTCCCTTCGGGAGACGGGTTTCCCGGGGCTCTCCGGGCACCGTCCCGGTCGTGCCCGGAGTTTCCGGGCAACACAAAGCGGCAGGTCCGCCGCCCGTCCGCCGGGCGCAGCTCTGCCGCTGCATCCAATGTGACACCACTCGGCCGAACGTGCAACCGGCTTATGCCGGAGGGGTATTCAGGCGTACGCAGGAGGGGCCCCACCGCGTGGTGCGGCGGGGCCCCTCCCACGTACGGCGGGATCAGTGGTCGTGGCGGCGGGCGCGATACGTCGTCCGCTCGGCCGCGAAGACGTCCTCCAGGCGGAAGAGGCGTCGCCTGCCCTGGGAGCCGGCGGACCGCAGATGGCCGCGCTGCACCCACTTGCGGATGGTCGCGGTCGTGACACCCGCCTCGTCGGCGGCCAGCTCGGTGGTGATGAGGGGAGCGGTGGTCCCGGGAGGGGTGGCGCGGGCGGTCCGTGGAGCGTCGGTCATCAGGACTCGGCCTCCAGTACCCGCCGGCACGCGGGGTTGACGCATCTGATCTCGGCCCGTTCCGGGAGAGCCCGCAGGGACACGCAGTCGCAGGCGGGGCAGCGGCCGGGCAGCCGTACGAGCTGTTCGGGGTCGCCGAGCACGCGGGCGCAGCGGGCGGCCATCCGCCGTGTCTCGTCCTCGACGTGCGGGGCGAGCAGCGGGTCGGCGGCGATGCGGTCCAGCAGCCCGGCGATCCGGCGCAGCCGTACCGGTACGGGCGCCGGGGGCACCGGCCGCAGTCCGAGCCGTTCACGGACGGCCTCCTCCAGTTCGACGACCCCGTCGGTGATGTCCCGTACGGCGTCGGAGACATGCAGGCGCACCGGAGCGGTCGTACCGCCGACGGGTCCGCCGCCCCGCCGTTCCCGCAGGGCGCCGCCGCCCGTGGGGGACAACTCGTCGACGAGGTCCGGCCATCGGCGGACGAGCGAGGCGATCCACACGGCTCCGCCCTGTTTTTCGCTCATCGGATGACCTCGCGTCCGTTGCGCCACAGGCGGCCACCGCTGACCCCGTCGAACCAGGTGTGCGAGGGGTCGACGACGGCCTCGCACCGCTTGCGGATCGGGCACCGGCCGCAGGCGCGTAAGACGGGTTCGGCCTCGGCGGGGATCCGGGTGAACACCGAGCGTTGGGACAGGTGGGCGCAGGCGGCCCCGCTGCGCCAGTCCGGCGGTCCGGGTGTGGTGACGGCGGCCTCGGACGGTTGATTGTGCACGTGCAACCCCTCCTCATGTATGGGAACATGTGTTCGACAGTTGCGAGCGAGCGGACAGGGTTACATGTTGCGAGCGCGTACGCAAGTGATTACGTTCCGTGGAGGTCTGATGTGCTGACGGAGCCTCAAGCGCGTTTACGTGACGCAGAGTTGCGAAATCTCCACAGTTACGCGCGAGCGCGCACACATGCTGGCGCGTGTGCGATCGGTACGCTGCCCCGGCGACGAGGGGAGAGCCGACACATGGCTGCGAGCGCACGGGCCGGGGCCCGTACGGATCAGACGTACCGGGCCGCGGGACTGCGGGAGTTCGCCGGCTGGATCGAGGAACTGCTGCGCGCCCGGGGCTACGACATCGACAGCCCGCGCGGCGGCGGCCGTTCGAAACTGGCCGACGACGCCGGGGTGCACCGGGCCGCCGTGAGCCGGCTGCTCCAGCGGCAGTCCATGCCCGACCTGGAGACGATGCGGCGCATCGCGGCCGTACTCGGCGTCCCCCTGCGGGAGATGCTCATCCGCTCGGGCCGACTGACCGAGGACGATCTGCCGCTCACCGGTACGGGGAGCCGCCCCGCGGACGGGGAGGAGCACCCGTGGCTCAGCCCCGAGGAGGCGGCCTGCCGGATGGGGGTCCCGCCCGAACTGCGGGAGCTGTTCGCCAGGGTGGCACGGCAGTTCCTGCCGGAGGGCGCTTGACGGCAAAGGGAACGGAGCGCGGCATGGGTGAACCGGGAGGCGGCCGTGGGGCCGGGGCCGAGAGCGTCGCCGACGTCGTGGAGACCGTGGGCGAACTCCTCGGCGTACTGGCCGAAAAGGTACGGGCCGCAGGCCCCGACGGTGTGCGCGTACTCACCGAGGAGGAGCTGCAGCGGCACCAGCTGAACTGGTTCCGCGCGGGCTGGGAGGAACACGCCAGGGCGTCCGGACAGGAGGACCCGGTGGGCCCTGACCGGCCGCCGGCCCGTCTCCTCCCCTTCCCCGAACGCCCGCGGGGCCACGAACACCCCTCGGACGACGGCGGTTGAGGGCGGCGGGGGGAGGTCGGGAACGACCGCCTCAGTGACCGCGAAGGCGCGGCGGCCCACTCGGACCACCGCGCCCTCGGTGTGCTCCTGCCTGCCCGCGCCGACGGCTAACGCCGTGACGCAGAGAGGTCCTGCCGCTGCGTCATGGAGTCCGACGGCCGGCATGCCGTGGGCTCCTCGAAGAGCTCGGCCAGATCGCAGGACAGGTCGATCGCCCAGTCACCGGCGTCCGCCCCGGTCCAGTCCTCCGCCTCCTCCTTCTGCTGATCCTGCTGCTTCCCCTGCTGCTCCGCGGGCTGATCCTGCTGCTCGGCGGGCGGTTTCGGCGGGGTCTGCAGCCAGCTGGCGAGGTCGCGCTTCGTATAGGCCTCGACGCAGGCGACGATCGCCTCTTGCAGGGTGCCGGTGCCCGTGATCCCGGCCAACCCGGCCCAGTCGACGTCACAGGCGGCGGGGACCGGATCGGGCGCGGCCCGTGACGCGGGTACGGGCGCGGGTGCGGGCGCGGTGACGGCCGCCGCGGACGTGCCTGCCGTCAGGGCGAGGCAGCCCGCGGCCAGCGCAGTTATGAGGGACCGGGAGAAAGTGCGCATCGGAACTCCGTGATGAAGGAACAGTTGTCTGGTCCCAGCAAGATCCGGGAGCCGCCCCACCGCAATCCGTGCGCCGCCGATCAGGTACTCATGCTGACCCGGACGTGGTGTTCTACCACCATTCGCCCTCTCCCGCGGCCTTCTGCCGTGTCTGTCGTGCGAGGGGGCGAACGCGGCACGAAGGAGAGAGTGAGGGGAGTGCGTGGGTGGTGTGGATTCTCACTCCGCGCATCCGCCCGACTTCGGCTCCGACTCTTCACAGAGTTCTGTTGCGAGGTCGTTAGCAGTTACTCCTTGACGCCCCGAGAACCCCCGCGTTGTCTTTTTGTCACCTGGGCCCGCACTGTCGCCCTCGTACGGAAGGCACCTGAAGTGAACCGCGCCATACGTCGTACCGCCCTGGCCGTGACCGTCTGCTCCATGACCCTGACCCTCGCCGCGTGCGGGAACGGTGACGACGGAGCCGAAGCGAGCCCCACCAAGGGCGACGACATCACGGTGGGCCTGCTGCTGCCGGAGAAGGCGAACTCCCGTTACGAGAAGTTCGACTACCCCATCATCAAGAAGAAGGTCGGCACGCTCACGGACGGCAAGGGCAAGGTCGTCTACGCGAACGCCGAGCAGGACGCCGACGTACAGAGCCGGCAGCTGCAGAAAATGGTGGACGACAAGGTCGACGTGCTGATGGTGGACGCCGTGGACTCCAACGCCATCGCCGCCGGTGTGAAGAAGGCCAAGAAGGCCGGCATTCCTGTCATCGCCTACGACCGGCTGGCCGAGGGCCCGATCGACGCGTACATCTCGTTCGACAACGAGGAGGTCGGGCAGGTGCAGGGCCGGGCCCTCGCGGACCGGCTGGACGGCGACAAGTCCCAGAAGATCGTCATGATGAACGGCGCGGTGACGGACCCGAACGCCGCCCAGTTCAAGGCCGCCGCCCTCACCGAGCTGAGGAACAAGGTCACCATCGCCAAGACGTACGACACCAAGGACTGGAAACCGGCCAACGCCCGGGCCAACATGATGGCGGCCATCTCCTCCATCGGCGTCGACAACATCGCCGGGGTGTACTCCGCCAACGACGGCATGGCGGGCGGCATCATCTCCGCGCTCAAGGCCGCGGGCGCCACCAAGCTGCCGCCCATCACCGGCCAGGACGCCGAACTGGACGCGGTGCAGCGCGTCCTCGCCGGCGAGCAGTTCATGAGCGTCTACAAGCCGTACCCCGAGGAGGCGGAGACCGCCGCCGAGATAGCCGTGGCGCGCGTCCGCGGCTACGGCATCGAGTTCGACTCGCTCACCCCCGACCGGGTCTCCAGCCCCACCGACAAGAACATCCCCGCCAGCCTCGTCCAGGTCTCCTCCCTGACCCGCAGCACCATCGAGTCGACGGTTATCGAGGACGGCATCTACTCGGCGGAGGAGATCTGCACGGCGAAGTACCGCGCGGCGTGCGAGGAACTCGGCATCAAGTAGCCCGCGCCACCCGCTCCCGGCCGCCCACGCCCCGCGGACCGGCTGAATTTCGGCCGGTTCCGTCGGTTGCGTAGCGGCCGACGCCTGCTCACCGGCCGCCCCGGTCCCACCGGCCCGCTCCGGCGTCACGCCCCACGCACCGGGCGGCGCGTACGCGCCACCACGGTTCTCCGCGCCCCGACGCGCCCCCTGACATCGGACGCTGCCCGCGACCCGGCGGCCGGCCGGCGGTTTCCGGCAGCTCACGCGGGCAACGTCCCCTGTGGAGGGGGTGCGCGCCACCGCCTCCCTCACCTTGCTCCTTCAGCTTGTTGCAACGAGTCATACGGACGTGTGCGCAAACGCGGATCAAGTGGTGCGATGGGGGGCATGGAAGCGGGGGAGCCGTGTTGCGGAGGCGGGGGACGCCGCGCATAGTTGCGCTCCGAAGAGGCTGGAACCGGGGGTTGGGGAGATGGCCGGGCACACGACGGAAGCGCATCCACACGGTGCTGACCGCCTGTGCGATGCCGGAGACCGGGTCTACTCCCGTGCGGTGCGGCGCGGCCGGGTGTCCCGCCAGGACGCCGAGTCGGTGCCCTGCCTGGTCGAACTGGCGCTCCTGCACCCCGACCCCGACGACATGGGCTGGCTGGTTCCGACCTCGCCGCAGGAGGTCATGACGCGGCTGCTGCGGGAGATGCACGAACACGTCGTCGCGACCCAGTCGCGCATGGGCGAGGCCGTGTCCGCCTTCGAGTGGTACGCGGCTCTCGGCGGCGGCGACGCGCGCTCCCCCGCCGAGGGGGCGGCGATCCGGGTGCTCGACGGACTGCCCCGGATCCGGGCCGCGATGGACGAGGCGACCGAGGCGTGCACCTCCGAGGTACTGGCCGTCCAGCCGGGCGGCATCCGCCGCGAGGACGAACTCTCCGAAGGCCTGCACCGGGCGCTCGCGCTGCGCCGCCGCGGGGTGCGCATGCGCGACCTGTACACGCACGTGGCCCGGCACGGCCAGGGCCTGCGGAACTACATGGAGCTGATGGAGGAGGCGGCGGAGGCCCGCACCCTCGACGAGGTCACCGAGCGGCTCATCGTCTTCGACCGCACGGTCGCGTTCATCCCCGCGAGCCCCGACCGCACCATGGCCCTGGAACTGCGCCACCCGGCGCTGGTGGGCTACCTGGTCACCGTCTTCGAACGGCTGTGGCGGCTGGCGATACCCCTGACCGCGCCCCTCCCGGACACCGGCATCGAGGGCATCACCCACCGCGAACGCTCCATCGCGGCGCTGCTCGCCGAAGGCCACCAGGACGCGGTGGTCGCGGAACGCCTCGGCATCAGCGTCCGTACGTGCCGGGCGCACATCGCCCGGCTCTCCGAGACGCTGGGGGCCGCCAGCCGTACGCAGCTCGGGGTGCGGATCGCCCAGGCGGGCCTGGACGGACCGCCGCGCGCCGCGGAACTCCAGCCGCTCACCGTTCCCGGTCGTCCAGGATCCCCGAGCGACCGATGAGATAGCCGAGCTGGGCACGGCTCTCGCTGCCGAGGGTGTCGGCGAGCTTGGCGATGTGGACGCGGGCGGTGCGTACGTTCAGCCCCAGGCGCTCGGCGATGACCGCGTCGGTGTGCCCCTCGACGAGGAGGCCCGCGATGGCCTGCTGGCGCGGGGTGACGCCGTTGAGGGACGGGCGCTGCACGGCGACCGGGTACATGGGCGTGGCGAGCCGCCAGAACCGTTCGAAGGTCGTCACGAAGTAGCCGACCAGCGCGGGGTGGTGGACCTCAAGGGCGAGCGTGCCGTCCTTGTTCGCGGGGAGGAAGGCGACGGAGCCGTCGATGGCGAAGAGGCGGTCGGTGAGTTCGTCGAGGGACCGGGCCTCGACGTCGCCCCGCAGCCGTTCGTAGCGTGCCAGGACGTGGGGCGAGTGGCGCAGCGTGTGCTGGTAGAGGACACGGATCCGGCCGCCGCGGTCCAGGAAGGCCTGGTCGCGGGGGAGAGCGACGGCATCCGACGCCTCCTGGCGACCGTTCGCGCGCCCGGCGCTCGTCTGGATGGAGAGGATCTCGCGGGTCGCGTCGCGCACGGCCTCGGTGATGGACTCGTTGATCCGTTTCGTCCCGCTGAGGATTCTGATCGCCGGGGCGTCGGTGACCGCCGTCTGCCGGCTGCCGATCCGCATCAGCGGTTCGAACACCGTGGTCAGCCGCGCCTCGCGCCGCCGTTCGTCAGCGATGCGCTCCTCGGACGTGCGCAGCAGCCGGTGGAGGGCGACGACCGGGGCGACGGGTTCCAGCAAGCTCAGGTCCTCGACGGTCGGGTGCAGCATCCCGAGATCGACGAGGCAGGGGGCCTCCTCGGCGTCGTCGCTGTGCACGTGCCCCTCACGCAGCGCCCGTTCGTAGAGCTCGGTTCCGGCCGCACACAGTTCTTCCACGGCGTGGGCGGAGTGTGAAATCTTCACCCCTCGGCCCCGTCCTGCTTCAGGATCCCCGACTCGGCGATCAGATAGCCGAGCTGTGCCCGGCTTCCGCTGCCCAGGGCGGTGGCGAGCTTCGCGATGTGCGCGCGGCAGGTCCGTACGTTCATGCCGAGGCGCCGGGCTATCGCCTCGTCGACATGGCCCTCCACCAGGAGCTTGGCGATGGAGTGCTGGATCTCGGTGATGCCGTCGGGGGCTGTCTCGTACGGGGCGCCGGCGCTCAGTGGGACCGCGCGGCCCCACATGAACTCGAACACCTTGATCAGATAGCGCACGAGGCCGGGGTGGCGCAGCTCCAGGGCGACCTGCTGGTCGTCGCGGGTGGGGATGAAGGCGACGCTCTCGTCGCAGATGATGAGCCGTTCCACCAGCTCGTCGATGGTGCGGTACTCCACCTTGCCGTCGGACAGCTGCGCCACGTAGGCCAGCTTCTCCGGGCTGTACCGGGCCGTGTGCTGGTACAGGGTGCGGATCCGCACGCCTCGTTCGGTGAGGGGTCTGTCCCGCTCCAGGCCCTGGAGGAGCTGGCGCTCGGAGAGGCGGTTGCTCGGCTGGACCGTGAGCATCTCGACCTGGCACTGCGCCGTGGCCAGGTTGAGCGCCGCGTTGATCCGGTCGCCCCCCTCCAGCACGGTGATCGAATGTGTGGATTCCGTGGACTGGGCGCTCAGGGCCATGAACGGCTCGAAAGCATCGGCCAGTTCGATCGACAGGCGTCTGCGTTCGAGGATCTCGTGCTCTATGGGGTTGAGTCGCTGGGCCAGAGCGACCGTGGGGGGCACGGGGCGCAGCCAGTTCGGGTCGTCAGGATCGGGATGAAGAAGGGCGAACTCCATCAGGCACGGAGCCGACGTCGCGTCCGCGCGGGCGATACGTCCCGTGCGCAGAGCGTTCGCGTAGAGGCGGCCACCTTCCTCGCACAGTTCGGTCACCGGATGGGGATGTGTCGCCTTAGTCTGATTCGTTGCCAAATCTCCACCCCCCAGGGTCCTGAACATGCAGGAACATGATGCATCGATTATGTGGTCATGACGTGCCCGAATGAGCCATCGTCGTATCCGACGGGGGAAGAGGGGACCTTCAAGTGAGGACGAAGCCGACTATGGGTAAGAAAATGCTTCGCTCGGTGCTTGTCGCCGCCTTCTCCGCCGTCTTGGCCTTCGGCGCTCTGAGTGGCCTTTCGGACGCGAAGGGCGACGCTCACACTCGGGCGGACAGCACGTGGCCGTCGGCGGCCAAGTCTGCCGGCGTGCCCGGAGACAGTACCTGGCCCGCACCTCCCATCGGTGCGGACGAAGGTGCCGGGGATTGATGTGACCACTCCACCTGACGACCGATCCTTCCGCAGAGAAATGGCCACCGCCTACCGCTCCGGCTGGCACTTCATCGACCTGGCCACCGCCATCCCCCACAGCGGTGACTCGTTGATGGTGACCGTCTTCGGAGAGCCGGTCGTGGTGACCCGGGACGACGAGGACGACGTACGGGCGTACCGGTGTCTGCGGCGGCCTCGGGGGGCGCCGCAGCCGGTACGGTGCGCCATTCGGTACGGAATGATCTTTGTGAACCTCGATCAGCGCGACCATCGGCTGGACGAGCCGGAGGCCCCGGACGTACGAACCATCGCAGCCACCCCCCGCAGTGCCTGAAGCGATTCCCCCGTCGTTGTAAATCGCTCAGGCGCTTCCCCCCGCAGCGGGGGGGGGGGGGGGGGGGCACCGGCGTCCCACCCCCCCGTCGGCCGGGCTGCGGGGACGGGCCCGGCTGGCAGGACGGGCACCAG
>NZ_JBHWZP010000336.1:0-9818 GCF_042728395.1 Streptomyces sp. NPDC060205 | reverse complement strand
AACTCCGGGCGCCCCCTTTTGCGTACAGCCAGGAACGACTGCTACGCGCCGAGCAGCTTCCTCACCCGCTCCTGGCCCACCGCGAGCAGCAGGGTGGGCAGGCGCGGGCCGGTGTCGCGGCCCACCAGCAGGTGGTAGAGCAGCGCGAAGAACGTGCGCTGGGCGACCTTGATCTCCGCCGGGAGCTCCTTGGGCGTGGCGTCGGCGGAGAAGCCGGCCTGCACCTTCGGAACGCCGTAGACGAGGTGGGTGAGCCCGTCCAGCGACCAGTGCGTGTCGAGACCGTCGAGCAGCAGCCGCAGGGAGGCACGGCCCTGGTCGTCGAGGGACGCGAGGAGTTCGGCGTCCGCGTCCTTGCGCACGACGGTCCGCTGGTCGGCGGGGACCTGGGTGTTGATCCAGGCCTCCGCCTTGTCGAGCCGCGGCCGGACCTCGTCGAGCGAGGTGATCGGGTGCGCGGGGTCGAGCTCGCTGAGGATGCGCAGGGTCTGGTCCTCGGCGCCTGCGGTGATGTCGGCGACGGAGGCGAGCGTGCGGTACGCCATCGGCCGGGGCGTCTTCGGCAGCTCACCGGCCGCGGTGCCGACGGCGCGCGCGTGGGCGGCGACATCGCCCGGCAGGGCGGACCCGTCGGCGACCTTGCCGCCCAGCTTGTCCCACTCGTCGTAGAGCCGCTGGATCTCCTGGTCGAAGGCGATCTTGAACGACTGGTTGGGCCGGCGGCGGGCGTAGAGCCAGCGCAGCAGCTGCGGCTCCATGATCTTCAGAGCATCACCCGGAGTCGGCACGCCCCCCTTGCTGGACGACATCTTCGCCATCCCGGAGATCCCCACGAAGGCGTACATGGGCCCGATGGGCTGCTTGCCGCCGAAGATGCTGCCGACGATCTGCCCGCCGACCTGGAAGCTCGAACCGGGCGACGAGTGGTCGACACCGCTCGGCTCGAAGACGACGCCCTCGTAGGCCCAGCGCATCGGCCAGTCGACCTTCCAGACGAGCTTGCCGCGGTTGAACTCGCTGAGGCGGACGGTCTCCTCGTAGCCGCACTCGGTGCAGCTGTAGGTCAGCTCGGTGGTGTCGTCGTCGTAGGCCGTGACGGTGGTGAGGTCCTTGCCGCAACCACCGCAGTACGGCTTGTACGGGAAGTACCCGGCGGACCCGGTGCCGTCGTCCTCGGCCGCGGCGCCCGACCCCTCGGCGGCTTCGAGCTCGGCCTCGTCGACGGGCTTCTGCGACTGCTTCTTCGGGGGCGCCTTCTTGGTCCGGTACTGATCGAGGATCGCGTCGATGTCACCCCGGTGCTTCATCGCGTGCAGAACCTGCTCGCGATAGACACCCGAGGTGTACTGCTCGGTCTGGCTGATCCCGTCGAACTCCACGCCCATCTCGGCGAGCGCCTCGACCATGGCGGCCTTGAAGTGCTCGGCCCAGTTCGGGTACGCGGATCCGGCCGGGGCGGGTACGGAGGTCAGGGGCCGGCCGATGTGCTCGGCCCAGGACGCGTCGACCCCCGGGACGCCGTTCGGCACCTTGCGGTACCGGTCGTAGTCGTCCCAGGAGATCAGATGCCTGACCTCGTGCCCGCGCCGCCTGATCTCGTCGGCGACGAGGTGCGGGGTCATGACCTCGCGCAGGTTGCCCAGGTGGATGGGACCGGAGGGGGACAGTCCGGACGCGACGACGACGGGTTTGCCCGGGGCTCGGCGCTCCGACTCCTCGATGACCTCATCCGCGAAACGGGAGACCCAGTCGGTGGTCTCGGTGCTCTGAGCCACGATCGGCACGTCCTTCTTTCCTACGGGTTCGCACGGCTGACCGGCTCATTGTCCCAGCTCTGCCCTCAACCACGAAAACGCCTTTTGACTCGGGGGCCAGCCCCCGAACCCCCGGTCCTCAAACGCCGGAGAGGCTGAAAGATTCGCGGACCGTCCGCACACCTCCAGCCCGTCCGGCGTTTGAGGACGAGCGCGCAGCGCGATCAGGGGGCGAGGGGCGCAGCCCCATACGTGGACGGGAACGGGTAGGGGCGGCGGGGGCGAAAAACCCCTTTGCCCCCCGTGGGATACTGGCCTGATCCATGCCCACGAGGAGAACGGCACCCACCCCATGCCCCCGGTCACGTCCCTCACCGCCCACGTCCACCAGCGCCTCGCCACCGCCCTCACGGCAACCCTGCCGGAGACCGCGGAAGCGGACCCGCTGCTGCGACGCAGCGACAGGGCGGACTTCCAGGCCAACGGAATCCTCGCCCTGGCGAAGAAGGCGAAGGCCAACCCCAGGGACCTCGCGACCCAGGTCGTCGCCCAGGTCGTCACGGGTGACCTGATCAAGGACATCGAGGTCTCGGGCCCCGGCTTCCTCAACATCACGCTCACGGACCGCGCGATCACGGAGACCCTCGCGGCCCGCGCCGCGGACCCGGCGGACCGCCTCGGCGTACCGCTCGCCGCGCACCCGGGCACGACGGTCATCGACTACGCCCAGCCGAACGTGGCGAAGGAGATGCACGTAGGCCACCTGCGCTCCGCGGTGATCGGCGACGCGGTCGTGCGGATCCTGGAGTTCGTCGGCGAGACCGTCGTCAGGCGGCACCACATCGGCGACTGGGGCACCCAGTTCGGCATGCTCATCCAGTACCTGGACGAGCACCCGCACGAGCTGGACCGCTCGGCGGACGCAGCCGAGACGGGCGAGGAGGCGATGTCGAACCTCAACCGCCTCTACAAGGCCGCGCGCACGCACTTCGACTCCGACGAGGAGTTCAAGACGCGGGCCCGCCGCAGGGTGGTCGACCTCCAGGCGGGCGACCCGCACACCCTCGCCACCTGGCAGCGGTTCGTGGACGAGTCGAAGGTCTACTTCTTCTCGGTCTTCGAGAAGCTGGACATGGAGATCCGGGACGCGGACATCGTCGGCGAGTCGGGCTACAACGACATGCTCGACGAGACGTGCCGCCTCCTCGAAGAATCAGGCGTGGCGGTCCGCTCCGAGGGCGCCCTGTGCGTGTTCTTCGACGACGTGAAGGGCCCGGACGGCAACCCGGTCCCGCTGATCGTGAAGAAGTCGGACGGCGGCTACGGCTACGCGGCGACCGACCTCTCCGCGATCAGGAACCGCGTCTTCGACCTGAAGGCTGACACGCTCCTGTACGTGGTCGACGCGCGCCAGTCCCTGCACTTCAAGATGGTCTTCGAGACGGCGCGCAGGGCGGGCTGGCTGAACGAGGACACCAAGGCGCAGCAGCTGGCCTTCGGCACAGTCCTCGGCAAGGACGGCAAGCCGTTCAAGACGCGTGAGGGCGAGACGGTCCGGCTGGTGGACCTGCTCGACGAGGCGATCGACCGTGCCACGGCGGTGGTGCGCGAGAAGGCCGCGAAGATGGGCCTCTCCGAGGAGGAGATCGTCGAGAACGGCCGGTTCGTCGGGGTCGGCGCCGTGAAGTACGCGGACCTGTCCACGTCGGCCGTCCGGGACTACAAGTTCGACCTGGACCAGATGGTGTCGCTGAACGGCGACACGAGCGTGTACCTCCAGTACGCGTACGCCCGTAGCCGGTCGATCCTCCGCAAGGCCGGGGACGCGCGTCCGGTGGCCCACCCGGAGCTGGCGCTGGCTCCGGCGGAGCGTGCGCTGGGGCTGCACCTGGACCAGTTCGGCGAGCTGCTCCTGGACGTGGCCGCGGGGTACGAGCCGCACAAGCTGGCCGCGTACCTGTACCAGCTGGCGTCGCACCTGACGACGTTCTACGACCAGTGCCACGTGCTGAGCGACGCGAACCCGCCGGAGGTCGTCGAGAACAGGCTGTTCCTCGTCGACCTGACGGCCCGCACGCTCCACCAGGGCATGGCGCTGCTCGGCATCAGGACCCCCGAACGCCTCTGACGCCGTTCACCCATTCGGGTGAGCGGCCGGGGAGAGGGGCACCCGCTGGTGCCCCTCTCCCCGCAGCGACGTCTCCCCGGCCTTCCTCGAACCTTCCTCGGACCTGCTTGCAACCCGCCTGAGCCCTGCCTTTCCGTACAGGCAAGGGCCAAAGGTTGAGCTGTCCGGGCGCACCCCGGAGTATGCGATGCTGCGGGCCGCCGACCCCGACTCCGGGGTACGTGAGCCTCGTCGAACCGCACGCTGGGAGCGCAATGAGCACTGCACTGCCCTTCTCCATCCCTCCGGCCGGCCGGAGGGTGTGCGCCAGTCATGCTGCCACTCGTTGAGACCGGCGAGGAGCTGGACGCCGTCGTCCGCGACGAGGCCCTGCTGCGGCCGGCCGTGGCGGACCTGTGCGAGCGCCTCGGCCTGGTCCCCAAGCAGATGGTCCGCTACATCGAGGGCTCGCTCCCGGTGTACTCCATCGGCGCCGCGCACGTACTGAAGCTGTTCCCCGCCTTCGAGAAGCTCGACGCCCGGCGCGAGGAGCGGATGCTCAGCCACGTGTACGGCAGACTGCCGGTCCCGACACCGCAGTTGCACTCGGCCGGCGCGTACAAGAACGGCTGGTCGTTCGTCCTGATGTCCCGGCTGCCCGGCCAGGGTCTCGGGGAGGCGTGGCCGCGGATCCCGGCGGCGGACCAGGACCGTATCGTCACGGAGGCCGGTGAGACGCTCGCGGCGCTGCACGCGCTGAGCCCCGGGCCGCTCTCGAACCTTGTCGGCCCCTCCGACTGGGGCCTGTTCGTCGACGCGCAGCGCGCGAACGCGGTGGAGCAGCATCGCGAGGCCGGACTGCCGGAGGTCTGGCTCGAACAGATCCCGTGGTTCCTGAACTCGGTCCCGCTGCCCGCCCCTTCACGACGGGTGCTGCTGCACACCGAGTTCATGCGCGAGCATCTGACGGTGGACCCGGACGGCTGGCGGCTGACCGGCCTCTTCGACTTCGAGCCGGTGATGGCCGGCCATCCCGCCTACGACTTCGTGAGCGTCGGCCTGTTCCTCACGTGCGGACAGCCCCGGCTCCTGAAGCGGTTCTACGAGGCCTACGGGCGCCCGCCGTTCGACCCTCGCACGGTCATGGCGTACACGCTGCTGCACGTCTACAGCGATCTGGCCTCGTATCTGCGCATGCTGCCGAAATCGCCCGAGCCGACGCTGGACTCGCTCGCGCACACCTGGTTCGGCATCGACTGACGGCCCGCCACGGGCGGTCGGCGCGCGGGGCCATGGCCGCCGGGACCATCGCGCCCCCTGGGGCCGTTGTCAGTGCCGGGCTCTAAAGTCACGGGCATGGCGACTCTTCCGAACCAGCTGCCGACGCTCGCGGCCGACCCGGCCGGCCGCTCGCTCGGTCTCGACCTCCCGCCCGGTGCCCTGCTCGACACGACGGTGGACGGCTCCTGGGGCGAACCACTGCTGTGGCGTGCCGACGCCCCGGCGGCGCCGGGCGACTGGCTGCGGCTGGCGTCCGCGCGCCGCACGGCGGGCCTGTGCCCGGTCCTGGTCGGCGGCCGGACGGGCAGCGAACCGCACCCGGACAAGTGGGAGCTGGACCCGGACCTCGCGTCCTATCCCGGCGACCACGACGCCGAGGAGGTCCTCGCGGAGCTGTGGGAGGAGTACGCGGCCGAGGCCGAGGACGCCGACTGGCCGGGCCTCGCCCCTGCGGGCGTTCCGGACGTCGATCCGGACGTGTGGGCGGCCGAGGTGACGGACGCGCTCGTCGGCGGCGCGAGCCTGCTGAAGGAGCCGCGTCTCGCACTCGTGCCGGCCCGCCGCAGCGCGGACGTCCCGGCCGCCGTCGGCTGGTGCGGTCCGGTCAATCTCACCGACGACGTGGCGGAGCTGTGCGCGGTCCTGCGTTCCTGGGAGGACCGCTTCGGCGTCCGGGTCGTGGCCCTCACCTTCGACCAGCTGATCGTCTCCGTCGCGGCCCCGCCCAGAACCCTGTCCGAGGCGGAGGCGATAGCCGCCGAGCACTACGCGTTCTGCCCGGACAACATCGCCCAGAGCGGCCACGCCTCGCTGCGGGCGTACGCCGAGCGCGAGGTCCTCGGCGCACGCTCCTGGACCTTCTGGTGGGACTGACCGGCCGGCCTCAGGGCTTGCGGCCGGTGACGGCGTACACGTTGATGTCGGCGTCCGTCACATCGTTGATGTCGCGGTAGCGGACCTTCTCGATGTCGTCGAGGCCGTCGACGTAGCCCGCCTCGGGCTGCTCGGGCACGGGCGCCGCGTGGTCGGGCCGCCAGTGATGGGCGGGTACGACACCGGGCTCGTCGACTTCCAGCCCGTTGTCGGTGAGGAACCGCTCGACCTCCGCCTTCGTACGCAGCACGAAGGTGAAGCCCCGCTCGGTGTAGGTCCGCTGGACCGCGCGGACGTTCTCGGCGTTGAGGTCCTCGGTGAGATGGCTGAGCACGAGCCGGCTGCCCGAAGGCAGGGCCTCGATCAGTTCGCGGACGATCGGGTAGGCCCGCTCGTCCTCGACGAAGTGCAGGATCGCCACGAGCGCCAGCGCGATCGGCTTCTCGAAGTCCAGGGTCTTGGCGGCGGCTTCGAGGATCTGGGCCGGATTCTGCAGATCGGCGTCGATGTAGTCCGTCCGGCCCTCGGGCCCGCTGGTGAGCAGGGCTCGCGCATGCGCGAGGACGACAGGGTCGTTGTCGACGTACACAACACGCGCGTCCGGGGCGAGGCGCTGGGCGATCTGGTGCACGTTCTCCTGGGTCGGCAGCCCGGTGCCGATGTCCAGGTACTGCCGGATGCCCTCTTCGCCCGTCAGCGTGTTCACGGCCCGGCGCAGGAAGTCGCGGTTGTGCCGGACGTCGAGATAGCCGCGCGGATTGGCGGCGAGCGCGGCGGCGGCAGCGGCCCGGTCCACCGGGTAGTTGTCCTTGCCCCCGAGGAAGACGTCATAGACACGGGCCGGGTGCGCCTTGGTGGTGTCGATCCTCCTTCTCAGCTCCGCGGGGTCCTGGCTGAGAGCATCACCGGGCATAGGGCCTCTCCCTGGGGAGTCGCGTCAGTCAACGGGCAACAACCTAACTCCCGCAGCGACTTGATGGTGCCTCAGCCGGGCACATCGGGCTCGTACTCGTTGCGCCCCCAGGCGGAGTCGCCGAGCGGATAGTCATAGGCGGGCCGCCCCACGTTCCCACTGGTCCGAAAAGGACTGCCGTGGTCGTCGACACGCACGGTCCCCTTCTTGTCCCCGCTGGACCACTCCAGCTCCAGATACCAGCTCACGTCGTACGTCCGCGCGTCCGCGAAGATGTAGAACACCTCGGGGTCGGACTCGCTCACCTTGTACGGGAAGTCGCGCTGCCCGGCCTTCGGCGAGGTGTCGGGCCGCCCGGCGTCGAGGTTCACCCCGAACGACGTGGTCTCGACACCGCCACCGCACCCGACGCCCATCGCGAAGTCGTTCCAGACGAGCGGCGCGCTCTTGTCCACCACCCGCACATGCAGATCGTCCAGGACGACGGTGGCCTTCCCGGTCCCCTGCACGGTCAGCGCGAGCATCTGCTGCCCGGCGGCGACCCCGCCGAGCGCGTTGACCCACCCGCGCGCGTCGGGCTCACTGGGCGGCGGGGGCACCTTCTCGGGCGCACGGTCGATGAGATAGTGCTGACTGCACGGACTGTCCCACTTGTACGGGTTGACGGCGACGACGGGAGCGGTGGCCCCCTCCGCGGCGCCAGCGCCCCCCGCCGCTCCGGCCGCCCCGCCACTCGGCGAGACGGAGGATTCGGCGGACGCGGTGGAACTTCCCGAACGCGAGGCGGACGGCGAGGGGGATTTGCCCTTCACCCCACCGGACGCACCGGCTTCCGGCCGGTCATCGGCGGACGAGGCGGCCCCGACGGCCCGCTCACGCCCCTCCCCGCCATCGCCCCCCACGAACTGCGCGACGAGCGCGACCGACACGACAGCGGCGACCACGGCGGCACCGGCGAGCAGGACGGCACGCCGCCGAGCCCCCGAAGGCGGGACCTGCGGCGAGACGAGAAGATCAGCGGAAGCGCCCGCATCCGCCACCCCCGCGCCGCCCTCGCCCCCCGGAACCTCACTCCCGGCCCCTGCCGCTCCCCCCTCTCCTCCCGCTCCTCCCGCTCCTCCCGCTCCCCCGGTCGCCTTCTGCTTCCTCCGCGCATCAGCCAGAACCCACCGCCGGTGCAGCTCGACCAGTTCCTCGGGGGTCGCCCGGCAGACCCGCGCGAACCGCTCCACGGGCGCGTAGTCGGTCGGCACGGCGTCCCCGTTGACGTACCGGTGCAGGGTGGACGCACTCGTGTGCAGCCGCTTCCCCAACACCCCGTAACTGAGACCGGACCGCTCCTTCAGCTGCCCCAGCAGCTCCGTGAACTCGTCCCCCGCCACCGCCCGCACCTCTCTCCACGTCCCGGACCCGCATTCCAGGGACAGGTCGTTTCCCCACGTCAGGGCTGCTGCGACCGTTCCGGCGTCCCAAGTTCCTCGCGAGGGCCACGGCCGGGACGGATCTCCGCCCAAGCTTGAGCCATCCAAGCACGCCGCCCTCGGCCCCCGGCCGAGCGGCCCGCGCCATCACCCGTACCGCAACGAGGAGTTCACCGGATGTCCGCACGCACCGTCCGCGCACACCTGCTCGCCGCCGCGCTCGCGGTGGCCGCCCTGACCCTGACCGCGTGCGACAACGGCGAGGGCATACGCGACGAGGGCTCGGCGGCGCAATACAGCAGCACGCCCTGACGCCTCAACGCAGCTTCTGCGCCACCTCGGTCGCCCAGTACGTGAGAATGTTCCGGGCCCCGGCCCGCCGGATCCCGGTCAGCGTCTCCAGGATCGCCGCATCCCGATCGATCCACCCCTTCTCGGCGGCGGCCTCGATCATCGAATACTCCCCGGAGATCTGATAGGCGACGACGGGCACATCCGCCACGTCCGCAACACGCGCGAGGATGTCCAGATAAGGCCCGGCGGGCTTCACCATCACCATGTCGGCGCCCTCTTCAAGATCGAGCGCCAATTCCTTCAACGACTCCCGCGCATTGGCGGGGTCCTGCTGATAGGTCTTCCGATCCCCCTTCAGCGAGGACCCGACAGCCTCCCGGAACGGCCCGAAGAAAGCGGACGAGTACTTGACGGCGTAGGCGAGCACGGCCACGTCCTCGCGCCCGATCTGATCGAGAGCGTCACGGACGACCCCGACCTGCCCGTCCATCATCCCGCTGGGCCCCACCACATGCGCCCCGGCATCGGCCTGCACCTGAGCCATCTCGGCATAACGCTCCAGGGTCGCGTCATTGTCAACGCGCCCTTGGGCATCCAAAACCCCACAATGCCCGTGATCAGTGGTCTCGTCGAGACAGAGATCGGACATCACCAACAACTCGTCCCCGACCTCACTGCGCACGTCCCGAAGGGCGACCTGCAGAATCCCGTCGGGATCGGTCCCGGCCGTCCCCAGCGCGTCCTTCTTAGACTCCTCCGGCACGCCGAAAAGCATGATCCCGGAGATCCCCGCGGCCACGGCCTCGGCGGCGGCCTTCTTCAGCGTGTCCCGGGTGTGCTGCACGACGCCGGGCATCGCGGCAATGGGAACGGGCTCGGAAATACCTTCACGCACAAAGGCGGGAAGGATGAAATCAGCGGGATGCAGCCGGGTCTCGGCAACCATGCGCCGCATCACAGGACTGGTCCGCAGCCGCCGCGGCCGGCTGCCGGGAAAGGATCCGTACGTCGTCATAAGACCACGCTACGCCCGCCCCACGGATGCCTTTGCCGACGCCAAGTCGGAGCGCGGCACCCCGCAACGCAACGGAAGCGGGCCGTGCCGGTACGTCGAGTCCGTCGCATAGGGCTCCTGCAAAAAACCCCACACTTCCAGGCATACAGCAGTACACCCG
>NZ_JBHWZP010000335.1:0-9830 GCF_042728395.1 Streptomyces sp. NPDC060205 | reverse complement strand
CCCATCCGGGGGCGCGGGGAACTGCGCAGTCTTTCAGGGGCGCGGGGAACGGCGCGGCCAGCCCCCACGGACCCGCACTCTCAAAGCGCACCCTAAGCGGCCAGCGCGACCGCGCTGATCGCCGGCGCCCGCAGCACCCGCCACGCGGTGACCAGGCTCGTCCCCATCGTCGTCGCCACCGCCACCGCCACGACCCCGAGCCAGATCCCGAGCCCCCGGTCCGGCAGGACCGAGTCCGTGCGGACCGAGGTGAACGCGACGATCCCGGCCAGCGCGGCCCCCGTACCGAGGACGACGCCCGTCACCGTGAGGACCAGCGACTCGATGCCCACCATGCCGAGGACCTGCCCGGGGGTCGCCCCCGCGAGCCGCTGCTGCCCGAACTCCCTGCGCCGGTAGGTCGTGGCCGCGTACAGGGAGTTGACCAGCATGATGCAGGAGAAGACCACGATGATGCCGACGACCGTCAGGTTGAGCGTTTCGAGGTTCTTCGCGTCGACCGACTTGGGGACGCCCGCCGCGTGGATCGCGTCGTTCTCGACGCCCTGCATGTACAGCGTCGCCGTGGCCATGCCGATGAAGAGGGTCAACGGCACCATGACACCGGCCAGTTCGGCCGTGCGCGCCCGCAGACCGTGTACGGCGGGATAGCCGCTCGGCCCCCTCAGCGGCAGCCGGCCGAGCAGTGACCTGAGCAGCCCCGGCGACAGGAGCGCGAGGCCCACCGAGAGCAGGATCGCGCCGTACGCGGGCGGTGCCATCAGCGCGGCGTCCGTCGACGACAGGGCGAAGGTGGAGCCGACCGCCAGGCCGCCGAGGGCCAG
Organism: Streptomyces sp. NPDC060205; assembly: GCF_042728395.1. Classification (NCBI taxonomy): domain Bacteria; kingdom Bacillati; phylum Actinomycetota; class Actinomycetes; order Kitasatosporales; family Streptomycetaceae; genus Streptomyces; species Streptomyces sp. NPDC060205. The sequence continues at coordinate 9,006 of NZ_JBHWZP010000335.1, read as the reverse complement.
GGACCCGCGGACGAGGAACGTGCGTCCCCTGCCCGGGGACCGGCGCCGGCCGCCGGTCGCCCGGCGCACCGCGAGGAACGCCGCCCCCGCCGCCGCGAGCACCGTGATGTCGAGGCCGGAGTACAGGGCGATGGGCCCGAAGGTGTAGTCGACGGACTCGGCGACCTGCCCGCTGTCCTGGAAGACGTCGAGCAGGACGCGCCCGCCGAGCATCGCGGGGCCGATGGCGAGCAGCGCGCCCACCAGGGCGACGGCCACCGCCTCCCCGACGACCATCCGCTTGAGCTGCGCGGGCGTGGCCCCGGAGCAGCGCAGCAGTTCGATCTCGGCGGAGCGCTGGCGCACGTTCACCGTGAGGGTGGAGGCGACGGCGAAGAACACCAGGAGGGTGCCGTAGCCGCCGACGACGCCCGCCGCGGTGGACAGGGTCTCCGAGCTGACGGAGTCGACCCCCGGCGCTCCGGCCGTGTCGTGCATCGAGTTGAACGTCATGATGATCGCCGCGCCGAGGAAGGCGGACAGCAGGGTCGCGGCGAAGCGCCCGGGACGCTGCCGCACGGAACGCATGGCCAGCGTGAACATGGTGAACATCGCGCTCACGCCCCCGCCATCACGTCGTCGCCGAGGTGCGCGAGGCGCTCGGCCACCGCGTCCACGGTCGGCCGGCGCATCTCGCCCGCGAGCCGGCCGTCCGCGAGGAACAGCACCGAATCGGCGTACGAGGCGGCGACCGGGTCGTGGGTCACCATGACGACCGTACGGCCGTGGACGCGTACGGCGTCCTGGAGGAGCCGCAGGACGTCCCGCGCGCTGCGGGTGTCCAGGGCGCCGGTGGGCTCGTCCGCGAAGATCACGCTCGGCTCGGTCACCAGGGCGCGGGCGAGGGCGACGCGCTGGCGCTGGCCGCCGGAGAGCTGGTCGGGCCGGTGGCCGAGGCGGTCGCCGAGGCCGACGGCGGTCAGGGTCTCCCGCACCCGGTCCCGGTTCACCCGGCGCCGGGCGAGCTTCAGCGGCAGGACCGTGTTCTGCGCGACAGTGAGGGTGTCGAGCAGGTTGTACTGCTGGAAGACGAAGCCGATCCGGTTGCGGCGGAACCTCGTCAGTTCGGCCTCGGTGCCGCCGGTCATCTCCGCGCCGTCGACCATCACGATGCCGCTGTCGGGCCGGTCGAGGCCCGCCGCGCACTGCAGCAGCGTGGACTTGCCGGAGCCCGAGGGGCCCATCACCGCGGTGAAGGTGCCGCCGGCCAGGCTGAGCGTCACCTCGTCCAGGGCGGTCACCGCGCTGTCGTCGCTCCCGTACGTCTTGCTGACCTTGACCAGCCGCAGGGCCATCTCCGCTGCGCCCGTGCCCTGGTCGGCCTTGCTGTGCGTGCGTCGACCGGTGGTACGTCGGTCGGTGCCGGTTCGGCGAAACATCGTCATCAGCCTCCGTCGGGCACGGTCCGCGCCCCGTGTCGGGCACCGCCGGTGCCCCCGCTGCGGGGCACTTCCTGTGCCCCGCAGAAGACGCTACGGAGAAGGCCGGGCCGGCACATTGGGCGCAGAACCCGTATCGGGGGGTGTACCCAGCGACACCCCCCGCGGTGCGGCCGGCCTCCGCTCCCCGCCGCCCTTGCCACAACCTCGCAGGTCGTTTACCTGGACTTCGCCGCCCGTACGCCTCCGCTTGCTTTCATCACGGACGTGCCCACTCCTTACCGGCCCTCCTGGGGAGAGACATGACCGAACTGCTGAGTGGCATGAGCGTCGACTACAGCGACCACGACGACCCGGTGCTGATCCGCCCCGACGGCACCCCGGTGGACACCTGGCGCGAGAACTACCCGTACGCCGAGCGCATGGAGCGCGCGGAGTACGACCTGCACAAGCGGCTGCAGCAGATCGAGCTGCTGAAGCTGCAGGGCTGGATCAAGGAGACGGGGCGCCGGCTCGTCGTCGTCTTCGAGGGGCGGGACGCGGCCGGCAAGGGCGGCACGATCAAACGCTTCACCGAGCATCTGAACCCGCGCGGCGCCCGCGTGGTGGCTCTGGAGAAGCCGACCGAGCGCGAGCGCGGGCAGTGGTACTTCCAGCGCTATGTGGAGCATCTGCCGACCGCCGGGGAGATCGTGCTCTTCGACCGCTCCTGGTACAACCGCGCGGGCGTCGAGCGGGTCATGGGCTTCTGCTCGGACGACGAGTACCGCCGGTTCATGCGGCAGGCGCCCGGGTTCGAGCGGATGCTCGTCGACGACGGCGTGGACCTGGTGAAGTTCTGGTTCTCGGTGTCGCAGGGCGAGCAGCGCACCCGTTTCACGATCCGTCAGGTCGACCCCGTACGGCAGTGGAAGCTCAGCCCGATGGACCTCGCCTCGCTGGACCGGTGGGACGACTACACCGCAGCGAAGGTCGCCATGTTCCGCGAGACGGACACCGAGCAGGCCCCGTGGACCGTGGTGAAGAGCAACGACAAGAAACGGGCCCGCGTCGAGGCCATGCGCAGTGTGCTGGCCCGCTTCGACTACACGGACAAGGACCACGAGGTGGTCGGGGAGCCGGACCCGAGGGTCGTGGGCGAGGCGGCGACCCTGCTGGAGGAGGGCGAGGACGACGACTTGCGGGAAGGCTGGTGACGGCCCCCGCAGCCGGCCGGCCGACAGCCACGACCGCCACGCCGGCCACACGGGCCACACGGGCCACGCCGGCCGAACGACACCGGTCGGCCGGCGGCTGTGAAACCCGTTCGCCCCGCGGCTATGAAACCGTTCGGCCGGCGACCGTGAAGCCCGTCACCGAGCCGCCGCCCTCCCGCCGGCCGGCGAACGGGTCTCCCCCGTGCGCCGCCGCCACCTCGCGGACGATCGAGAGGCCGAGCCCGGAGCCGGGCAGGCTGCGCGCGTCAGGTGCGCGGTAGAAGCGGTCGAAGACCCGGTCGAGATCCTCCTGAGCGATACCGGGCCCCCGGTCCAGGACCTCGACCCGGACGGTGTCACGGTCGACGCGCGTCACGACGAGCTCGATCGGCCCGCTGCCGCCCCGGTCGAACTTGGCCGCGTTGTCCACGAGGTTGGACATCGCCCGCTGCAGCGCCGCGGGCCGCCCGTCGACCACCGTGTCCCCCGAGACCCGTACGGTCACGGCCCGCCCCGTGCGCCGGCGCGCCGCCACCGCCACGTCGTCCGCGAGGTCTCCGAGGGCCACCCGCCGCGGCGGCTCGGTGTCGGACTGGCCGGCCGCCAGCGCGACCAGCTCGTTGACCAGGTCGGTCAGCTCACGGGACTCCTGGGCGAGGTCGTCGACCAGCTCCTCGCGTACGGCGGGCGGCAGTTCGTCGATCCGGCGCAGGATCGAGATGTTCGTGCGGAGCGAGGTCAGGGGTGTACGCAGCTCGTGTCCCGCGTCCTGGACGAGGCGCCGCTGGTCGTCCTCGGACTGGGCGAGCCGGCCCAGCATGCGGTCGAAGGACCGGCCGAGCCGGGCCACCTCGTCGTACCCGGCGACCGGCACCTGGATGCCGAGCCGCCCGGTGCGCGCCACGTCCTCGGCGGCGCCCGCGAGCCGTACCAGGCGCGAGGTGATGCGCCGGGCCAGCCACCAGCCGAAGAGCCCCGCCGCGAGCACCACGGCGCCCACCAGGAGCACGGTCCGCTGCTGGAGGTCGCGCAGCAGATCCTCCGTACCGCTGAACTCCTGCGCCACCTGTACGGCGCCCCGCCCGCCGCCGAGCGAGACGGTCGCGACGCGGTAGACGTCGTCGCCGACGTCGACGTCCCGGTGCTCCACCAGCCGCCCGGCGGCCGGCGCGGCGGCCAGGGGACGGTCGGTGGCGTCCACGGGCAGCGGTGTCCGGCCCCGGTCGACGACCGAGCCGTCCGGGCCCAGGACCTGCACGACCGTGCCGCTGGGCCGGACGAGTTCACCGCGCGGGCCGTCGCCGGCGCCTGCGGTGGCGAAGTCCGCGGGCTCCAGCGGGCCGCGGCGCACCTCGTCGAGCAGATCCTGTACGACGCCCTCGAAGACGGTCTGCTGGTCCACGCGCACGAGCCGGGCGGCGGCGTCGTACGACAGGAATCCGACGAGGACGGTGACGGCCGCCGCGACGGCCGCGAACGACACCGTGAAGGTGGTCCGCAGCGACGACAGCCGGGCCCGCGCCACCCACCGGCCGAACCGGCCCGGCCGGCCGGTCCGCACGCCCGTGGGCCGCACTCAGTCCTCCCTCAGCACGTACCCCACGCCCCGCACGGTGTGGATCACCGAGGGCACGGCGGGCGCTCCGGCCCCACCGGCCCCACCGGCCGCTCCCGGCTCGTCGAGCTTGCGCCGCAGATAGCCGACGTACACGGCGAGGTTCTTGGATCCTGGCCCGAAGTCGTATCCCCAGATGCGGTCGTAGATGGTGGTGTGGTCGAGAACGATGCCCGCGTTGCGGACGAGCAGTTCCAGCAGGTCGAACTCGGTGCGCGTCAGCTCGATCTCCCGCGCGCCCCGCCAGACCCGCCGGGCCTGCGGGTCCAGGCGCAGGCCCGCGGCGGCGATCTGGCCATCGGGCGTGCGCTGCGGTTCGCTGGGTACGTCGTCGGGGGCGCCCGTGCGCCGGAGCAGGGCCCGGAGCCGGGCGAAGACCTCCTCGACGTCGAAGGGCTTGACCACGTAGTCGTCGGCGCCGGCGTCCAGGCCCGCGATGCGGTCCGCGGTCTCCACGAGCGCGGTGAGCATCAGGATGGGCGTGCGGTTGCCCTCGGCACGCAGGACGCGACAGACCTGGAGGCCGTCGATGCCGGGCATCATCACATCGAGAACGAGCACGTCAGGAGGGGTGCGGTGGGCCTGCGCGAGCGCCTGGACACCGTCGGCGACGGCGGTGACCTCGTATCCCTCCAGGCTCAGGGCCCGTTCCAGGGCATGGCGGATCGCGCGGTCGTCCTCGGCGAGCAGCAGATTGTGGGGCACGGGACCAGTCTGCCAAGCACTTCTGTACGTACTACCTGATGAAGGGGGGTTGGGACCGGGCCTCTTACCCGGCTCTCACCCCGCCGGGACCGGTGGCTTACCTCGCCCCGTCACTGTGTCCCCTGTGCCGGGGGCGAGCGCCGCGACGGGGAGGGCCACGCACCGATGAAGCGCACTGGACGCACGGAGCGTACGGACCGCACGGAGCGTACGGCAGACGAGGGGGCCGCGAAGCGAATGAGCCGTAGGGGGCGCAGCCGTACGGGCCGGAGCCGTGCGGGCCGGAGCCGTGCGGGCCGCAGGAAGATCGTGTTCCTGCTGCACAACGCGTACGCCATCGGGGGGACCGTCCGCACGACACTGAACCTCGCGGCGGCGCTGGCCGACCACCACGACGTGGAGATCGTGTCCATGCGGCGGCACCGGGGCGAGCCGCGCTTCACCATCGACCCGCGGATCACGGTCGTACCGCTGGTCGACGAACGGGACGGCAGCGCGGACCTCACCGACCCCGAGTACGCGCTGCCCGCGACGGACTTCCCGAACTCCGACAAGCGGTACGCGCAGTACACGCGCCTGACCGACCGGCGGGCCGCCGCGTACCTCGCGGACAGCGACGCCGACGTGATCATCGGCACCCGCCCCGGAATCAACGTCTACGTCTCCCTCTTCGCGCCCGGCCGGGCCCTGCGCATCGCCCAGGAACACCTGCGGCACGACCAGCACACCAAGCGGCTGCGGGGCGTACTGGCGCGGCACTACCGCCGGCTGGACGCGGTCGTGACGACCACGGAGGCGGACGCGGAGGTGTACCGGCAGCGGATGACCCTGCCGGGGGTGCGGGTCGCGGCGGTGCCGAACATCGTGCCCGCGCCCCAGGGCATCGTCCGCGACAGCACGACGAAAGTGGTGGCCGCGGCCGGCCGGCTGGTCCCAGGCAAACGCTTCGACCTGCTGATAGAGGCCTTCTCCGCGGTCGCCTCGAAGGAACCGGACTGGCGGCTGCGGATCTACGGCGGCGGCGCGCAGCGCGACCACCTCCAGGACCTGGTCGACGGCCTCGGGCTCGCGGGGCACGTACGCCTCATGGGTCCGCGCACGCCCATCGAGGCGGAGTTCGCGAAGTCGGCGATGGTGGTCTCGGCCTCCGACGCGGAGTCGTTCGGGATGACGCTCGTCGAGGCGATGCGCTGCGGGGTGCCGGTGATCAGCACGGACTGTCCGCTGGGGCCGGCGGAGATCATTACCGAAGGGGTCGACGGGCGGCTCGTGCCGATGGGCGACTCCCGTGCGCTGGCCGAGGCGATGCTCGACCTGATCACGGACGAGCGGCTGCGGCTCGCCATGGGTGAGGCGGCGCTGGCGGGCTCGCACCGGTATGACGCGGAGCCGATCGTGGGCCGCTACGAGGACCTCTTCGCGGACCTCGCGTCCACGCGGGGACGCCGGGCGTGGGCCCGCGCCCGTGCCCGCGCGGCGGCCTGGACGCGCCGCCGCACCCGCCAGCTACGCCGCGCGTTCCCAGGCGACCACGTCCCCGACCCCCGAACGACGGGGCCCTGAGGACCTGCCCCGGGTATCCACCCACGGGTCTTTGCCCCTGGGGGCGGGGCCTGCGGTGCGATTCCGACTGCGGCCCGGCGGGGGCTGGCCGCGCCGTTCCCCGCGCCCCTGAGGGGGAGGGGCCTGAGGTACGAGTACGACCGCGGGCCGGCGAGGGCTGGCCGCGCCGTTCCCCGCGCCCCTGAGGGGGAGGGGCCTGAGGTACGAGTACGACCGCGGGCCGGCGGGGGCTGGCCGCGCCGTTCCCCGCGCCCCTGGGAGGGTGGGGCCTGGGGTGCGATTTCGGGTGCGGGCCGGGGGGTTGGTATTCGGCTGCGAGTCAATGGGGTCTGGCCCCAGGCCCCGTAAGGGGCGCGGGGAACTGCGCGGCCAGCCCCCACCGGACCCGCAGCAAACATCCAGAGCCCAGCCCCTCCAAGGGGCGCGGGGAACTGCGCGGCCAACCCCCACCGAACCCGCACCAGACCATCGGGGCCCAGCCCCACCCCCCAGGGGCGCGGGGAACTGCGCAAACCGCCCCGCCGGGCCCGCCCCGTCAAGCGGACCGCAGCGCCGCGAGTTGCTCCGCGAACGGGACCACCTCGAAATCTCCGACCTGCACAGCCGTCACCGGAGCCGAAGGCCCAGGCACGGACACGGACGGCCCCCCACCTCCCATCAGCCCGACCAACTCCCCCGCAGCCCGCCCGATCCGCTCGGCCAGCCCTTCCGCCCCCCAGTCCTCGGACGCCGCGTACACCGCGGTAGGCACCACCACGGCCCGCAGATACGCGAACAGCGGCCGCATCGCATGCTCCAGCACCAGCGAGTGCCGGGCCGACCCCCCGGTCGCCGCGATCAGCACCGGCTTCCCCGTCAGCGCGTCACGGTCCAGCACGTCGAAGAACGACTTGAACAGCCCGCTGTACGAGGCGGAGAACACCGGCGTCACCACGATCAGCCCGTCCGCACCCGCCACCGCGGACAACGCGGCCCCGAGCGCAGGCCCGGGAAACCCGGTGGTCAGGTTGTGCGCGATCTCGACCGCGAGATCCCGCAGTTCGACCACCTGGACCTCGACCCCGCCCCCGGCCGAGGCCGCGGCGGCAAGCCGGTCCCCCAGCAACCGCGTGGACGACGGAACACTCAGCCCCGCCGAGACGACGACCAGCTTCATGACGCGGTCACCTCCTGGCCGGCCTCGGCCGCGGCGGCGGCAGCGACCCGCGCCGCGTGCGTGGGCGCGTCCGGCACCCCGGCGGCCCGCCTCTTGGCGAACTCCTCGCGCAGCACGGGCACGACCTCCTCGCCCAGCATGTCGATCTGCTCCAGCACGGTCTTGAGCGGCAGCCCCGCGTGGTCCACGAGGAACAGCTGCCGCTGGTAGTCACCGGCGTAGTCCCGGAAGGACAGCGTCTTCTCGATGACCTGCTCGGGCGAGCCGACCGTCAGAGGGGTCTGCTCGGTGAAGTCCTCCAGCGACGGCCCGTGCCCGTACACCGGCGCGTTGTCGAAGTACGGCCGGAACTCCCGTACCGCGTCCTGCGAGTTGCGCCGCATGAAGATCTGCCCGCCGAGCCCGACGATCGCCTGTTCCGGCGTGCCGTGCCCGTAGTGCGCGTACCTCGACCGGTACAGCTCGACCATCTGCTTGGTGTGGTCGGCCGGCCAGAAGATGTTGTTGTGGAAGAACCCGTCGCCGTAGTACGCGGCCTGCTCGGCGATCTCCGGCGAGCGGATGGAGCCGTGCCAGACGAACGGCGGCACGCCGTCCAGCGGCCGGGGCGTCGAGGTGAACGACTGCAGCGGCGTACGGAACTTGCCCTCCCAGGTCACCGTCTCCTCGCGCCACAGCCGGTGGAGCAGGGCGTAGTTCTCGACGGCGAGGTTGATGCCCTGGCGGATGTCCTTGCCGAACCAGGGGTAGACCGGGCCGGTGTTGCCGCGCCCCATCATCAGGTCCACGCGCCCGTCCGCGAGGTGCTGGAGCATCGCGAAGTCCTCGGCGATCTTCACCGGGTCGTTGGTGGTGATGAGGGTGGTGGAGGTGGAGAGGATGAGGTTCTCGGTGCGGGCGGCGACCCAGCCGAGCATGGTGGTCGGCGACGAGGGCACGAACGGCGGGTTGTGGTGCTCGCCGGTCGCGAAGACGTCGAGTCCGACTTCCTCGGCCTTCTGCGCGATGGCGACCATGGCCTTGATCCGCTCATGCTCGGTCGGGGTCCGGCCCGTGGTGGGGTCCGGCGTGACATCGCCGACGGTGAAGATCCCGAACTGCATGGCTACCTCATCCTCCAGGTTGTTGACGATTCAACTATACGCCTGAACGACCCCCTCCCTCGGACTATTCCCACCCCCCACCCACGTACGGCTGCTCGCGCAGCTCCCCGCACCCCTGAGCCCCGATGGTCTGGTGCGGCCCGGCGGGGGCCGTTCGCGCAGTTCCCCGCGCCCCTGGGGGGGTGGGCCTGAGCCCGAATGCCCTGGTGCGGGCCCGGTGGGGGTGGGCCGCGCAGTTCCCCGCGCCCCT
>NZ_JBHWZP010000334.1:0-9860 GCF_042728395.1 Streptomyces sp. NPDC060205 | reverse complement strand
GTGCTGCCCCTGGAGCGGCGCAGCCGCTTTTCAGGGGCGCGGGGAACGGCGCGGCCGACCCCCACCGGCCCGCACCGCACGAACCACCCCACGCGACGCAGCCGCTCCAAGGGGCGCGGGGAACTGCGCGGCCCACCCCCACCGGCCCGCACCCAAAGCGGTGCCGCCGGTTTCATGGGGTGCCGGCACACCCCGGTCGGCCCGTCGAACGGGTGGTTCAATTCGCGCGCACCCCATTGACTCCCCCCGAGCCCCCACATACGTTCCCCCGTCGAAGCGCTTCGACGGCTCACGTCGAATCGATTCGACGCACGCCGCGCGAGCGGTGGGCGCGAGGTCCGATACCCGTCCGACTCCCCCGGAGGCACACGATGTTGACGGCACGAAGGCGAAGGCGTGTGATGGCGGCGGCGGCCGCGGCGGTGAGCACCACCCTGATGCTGGCCCTGGCCTCCTGCGGTGACTCGGACAGCGGGTCCGGCGACGACGGCAAGACGCTCAAACTGTGGCACTACGAGAGCCCGGACAGCGCCATGGCGGTGGCGTGGAACGCGGCCATCAAGGAGTTCGAGAGGACCCACCCCGGCGTCGAGGTGAAGTTCGAGGAGAAGGGCTTCGAGCAGATCCAGAAGACCGCCCCGATGGTCCTCAACTCCAATGACGCGCCCGACCTCATGGAGTACAACAAGGGCAACGCGACGGCCGGCCACCTCTCCCAGCAGGGCCTGCTCACCGACCTGTCCGCGGAGGTGACGAAGCACGGCTGGGACAAGAAGCTCAGCGCGGGCGTGCGCACCACCAGCCAGTACGACGCCAAGGGCGTGATGGGCTCCGGCAAGTGGTTCGGGATACCCAACTACGCCGAGTACACGATGGTGTTCTACAACAAGGACCTCTTCAAGAAGTACGGCATCGCCGAGCCGAAGACGTTCGGCGAACTGACCGCCGCCATGGACACGTTCGTCGACAAGGGCGTCACCCCGCTCGCCAACGCGGGCGCCGAGTACGTGGCCCACCAGTACCTGTACCAGCTCGCGCTGTCGAAGGCGGACCGCGCCTGGGTGGACTCGTACCAGCTCTACAAGGGGAAGCCGGACTTCCACGACGCGGCCTGGACGTACGCCGCCGAGACCTTCGCGGACTGGGTGAAGAAGGGCTACATCAGCAAGAAGACCACCAGTGCGAAGGCCGAGGACGCCGGGGTCTCCTTCATGCAGGGCAAGAGCCCGATCCTGTTCTCCGGCAGCTGGTGGTTCGGCCGGTTCGCCGCGGAGAACAAGTTCGACTGGGGCACGTTCCTGTGGCCGAACTCGAATCTGACCCTCGGCTCGGGCGGCAACCTGTGGGTGGTCCCCAAGGGCGCCAAGAACAAGGAACTGGCCTATGACTTCATCGACATCACCATGTCGAAGAAGATCCAGAACCTGCTCGGCAACAAGGGCGGCGTCCCGGTGGCCGCCGACCCCGCCGCCATCACGGACCCGCGCTCCAAGGGCCTCATCGCCAACTTCAACACCCTCTCCGAGCGCGACGGCCTGGCGTTCTACCCGGACTGGCCGGCGCCCGGCTTCTACGACGTCCTCGTCTCCGAGACCCAGAAGCTGATCACCGGGAGCGCGAAGCCGGACGCCTACCTGGACGCGGTGAAGGCGGCGTACGACAAGGGCGTACAGGCCCCATGACGTTCACCGTCGAGAAGCGGGGCGGGCGGAAGAACACAGCTGTCGAAGCGCGTCACCATTCCTCCAGGAAACCCCGCCCTCCCCGCGACTCCTACGCCCTCTTCCTCCTCCCCGGCGCCCTCGCCTTCCTCGTGATCGTCGTCGTGCCCTTCCTGATGAACACGGGTGTGAGCTTCACCGAGTGGCAGGGTGTCGGCAGCCCGAAGTGGACCGGGCTCGCCAACTACCGGGAGCTGATGGACGACGCCGAGTTCTGGGCGTCGTTCCGGCACAGCGTGTTCATGGTCGTCTCGATGGCGGTCGTACCGACCGTCCTCGGGCTGGTCCTGGCCGCCGCCCTCTTCGACTTCGTCGGCAAGCACTTCGGCAGCCGGACGGCCGCCGTGCTGCGGGCCTGCTTCTATCTGCCGCAGGTGCTGCCGATCGCGGTCGCGGGCATCGTCTGGAGCTGGATCCTCGCGCCCGAGAACGGCTCGCTGAACGAACTCCTGAAGGCGGTCGGCCTCGGGAGCCTCCAACAGGACTGGCTCGGCGATCCCGACCTCGCGCTCTACAGCGTCATGGGCGTGATGGTCTGGGTGCAGCTCGGCTTCCCGCTGGTGATCTTCATGGCGGGCCTGCAGCGCGTGGACCCGCAGCTGTACGAGGCCGCCGAACTGGACGGCGCGGGCTGGTGGCGCCGGTTCTGGCACGTCACGCTGCCGCAGATCAGGCCCGAGATCTATGTCGTGCTGCTCTGGTGCACGATCGCCGCGCTCAAGGTGTTCGGCGCGGTGTACGTGCTCACCAAGGGCGGACCGGGCGGGGCCACGGACGTGCCCTCGTACTTCTCGTTCACCACGTTCTTCGAGAAGACGCAGGTCGGGTACGGCGCCGCGATCTCCACCGTCCTCACCGTGATCGTCCTGCTGCTCGCCGTGGCCGGTCTGAAGCTCCAGACCCGTGCCGAGGACGCCGAACAGGGAGTCGTGCGATGAGCCGCACCGAGCGAGGAGCAACTGCCTCATGACCGCCCTCCGCCGCTACCCCGTCCTCCTCGCCCTGGTCATCGGCGCCCTGTTCATGGTCCTGCCGTTCCTGATCGTCACCGTCAACGCGGTGAAGTCGCCCGCCGAGTACTCGGCGAACGGCCCGCTGAGCCTCCCCGAGGGCCTCTACCTCGACGGCATCAAGGACTTCTGGGAACGCGTCGACTTCGGGCAGAAGCTCGTCAACTCGATGATCATCAGCGGCTCCGTCGCCCTCGGGGCCGTCGTCCTCTCCGTCCTCAACGCGTACGCGATCGGCATCGGGCGGATCAAGGGCCGCACCTGGGTCCTCGCCTTCTTCGTGCTGGCGAACATGCTGCCGCAGGAGGCGCTGGTCTACCCGGTCTACTACCTGAGCAAGGAAGCCGGCCTGTACGACACCAGGCTGAGCGTGATCATCGTCTTCACCGTGATCCAGGCCGCGTTCGGCACGTATCTGCTCGCCTCGGTCCTCGGTCAGTTCCCGCGCGAGATCATCGAGGCCGCCCGGATCGACGGCGCGAACAAGTGGCAGGTGCTCTGGCGGATCGTGGTGCCCGTCAGCCGGCCCACCATCGGCGTGCTCCTGGTCTTCTTCTTCATCTGGACCTGGAACGAGTTCCTGCTCCCCCTGGTCATGCTGATCTCGAACGACAACCAGACCGTGTCGGTGGCGCTCGGCGTCCTCCAGGGCCAGCGCCTGATGGACGCCACGATGACGAACGCCGCCGCCCTCCTGGGCGTCCTGCCCGCCATCGTCTTCTTCCTCGTCTTCCAGCGGACGCTCACCCGCGGCATCGCCGTGGGTGCCGTCAAGTAAGGGGTGTGCGCGTGAAGTTCACCGACGGCTACTGGCTGCTGCGCGAGGGCGTGACGGCCGCCCATCCGGTCGAGGTCCTCGATGTGAGCGCCGGATCCGGGGCCCTGGAGATCCACGCGCCGACCCAGCCCATCCGCCATCGCGGCGATCTGCTGAAGGGACCGGTCGTGACGATCGGCGCGCACGCCCCGATGCCCGACGTCATCGGCGTCACGTTCACGCACTTCGAGGGCGAGGAGCCCAGGGGACCGCAGTTCGAGCTGAACAGGCTCGGCGGTGAGGAGTTCACCGCCCACGCCGAGTACGACGACGACTCCGCGACCCTCACCGCCGGCGCCCTGTCCGTGCGCGTGAGCCGTACCGGCCCCTGGCACGTGGACTTCCTCGCCGACGGCCGCACCCTCACCAGCAGCGGCCCCAAGGGCATGGGCATCATGCGCGACACCGGCAGCGGCGGCCACTATCTGCGGGAGCAGCTGAACCTGGGCGTCGGCACGCATGTCTTCGGGCTCGGCGAGCGGTTCGGGCCGCTGGTGAAGAACGGCCAGGTCGTCGACATGTGGAACGCCGACGGGGGCACGGCCACCGAACAGGCGTACAAGAACGTGCCGTTCTATCTGACGGACGCGGGCTACGGAGTCTTCGTCGACCATCCGGGGCGGGTGTCGTTCGAGGTCGGCTCGGAGGCGGTGTCTCGCGTCCAGTTCAGCGCCGAGACCCAGCAGCTGACGTACTACGTGATCTACGGGCCCACCCCGAAGGACATCATCCGCAAGTACACGGCCCTCACCGGCCGCCCCGCGCTGCCGCCCGCCTGGTCGTTCGGGCTGTGGCTGTCGACGTCCTTCACCACCTCCTACGACGAGGCGACCGTCAGCTCCTTCATCGACGGCATGAAGGAACGCGAACTGCCGCTCTCGGTCTTCCACTTCGACTGTTTCTGGATGCGCGAGTTCAACTGGTGCGACTTCGAGTGGGATCCGCGGGTCTTCCCCGACCCGGAGGGCATGCTGGCCCGCCTCAAGGAGCGCGGGCTGCACATCAGCGTGTGGATCAACCCGTACATCGCGCAGCGCTCCCCGCTCTTCGCGGAGGGCAAGGCGCTCGGGCATCTGCTGCGGCGGCCCGACGGCAGTGTCTGGCAGTGGGACCTGTGGCAGCCGGGCATGGCGCTCGTCGACTTCACCAGCGAGGCCGCCCGCGCGTGGTACGCGGCGAAGCTGGAGGCGCTGCTCGCGCAGGGCGTCGACTGCTTCAAGACCGACTTCGGGGAGCGGGTCCCGCTCGACGTGGCGTACGCGGACGGCGGCGACCCCGAGCGGATGCACAACTACTACACGTACCTCTACAACCGGACCGTCTTCGATGTGCTGCGCAAGCACCGCGGGGAGGGCGAGGCGGTCGTCTTCGCGCGCTCGGCGACCGCGGGCAGCCAGAAGTTCCCGGTGCACTGGGGCGGCGACTGCGAGGCCACGTACGCGTCGATGGCCGAGTCGCTGCGCGGCGGACTGTCGCTGGGCCTCTCCGGGTTCGGCTACTGGAGCCACGACATCGGCGGCTTCGAGGGCACCCCGACGCCCGCCCTCTTCAAGCGGTGGCTCGCCTTCGGCCTGCTCTCCTCGCACAGCCGTCTGCACGGCAGCTCCTCGTACCGCGTGCCGTGGCTCTTCGACGAGGAGTCCGTGGACGTCCTGCGCCTGTTCACCCGCCTGAAGCTGCGCCTCATGCCGTACCTGTACGAGGCCGCCCGCACCGCGCACGCGGACGGGGTGCCGATGATGCGCGCGATGGTGCTCGAATTCCCGGACGATCCGGGGTGCGCGCATCTGGAACGGCAGTACATGCTCGGCCCCGACCTGCTGGTCGCGCCGGTGTTCTCCGACGACGGGGACGTGTCGTACTACGTGCCCGAGGGCACCTGGACGCACTTCCTGACCGGGCGGACGGTGACCGGGCCGCGCTGGGTGCGCGAGACGCACGGCTTCTCCAGCGTGCCGCTCCTCGTCCGGCCGGGCGCGGTGATCCCGGTGGGTTCCGTCGAGGACCGCCCCGACTACCCGTACGCCGACGGGGTCACCCTGCACGCGTACGGTCTGGCGCGCGGCGCGCAGGTCACGGCGGTCGTGGACGGGGTGACCTTCACCGTCGTACGGGAGGGCGACACCCTGCGGGCCTCGTCGAGCGATCCGAGGGCGCCCTGGGCGCTGGCGGCGGGCGACCGGACCGCGCGGGCGGCGGCCGGGACGGGGTTCCTCTCCTTGGAGCTGGAGCACTTGGAGCTGGAGCCCTCTGAACTGGAGCCGGCCGCCGGAAACGGCTCGGACCGGGAGCGGGGCTGAGCATGGTGAAGATCACCGATGTGGCCCGGCACGCGGGGGTCTCCCCCAGCACCGTCTCGTACGCGCTGAGCGGCAAGCGGCCGATCTCCGAGGAGACCCGGCAGCGCGTCGAGGACAGCATCCGCGAGCTGGGCTACCGGCCGCACGCGGGCGCCCGCGCCCTCGCGAGCAGCAGGTCGAACGTGCTGGCGCTCGTGGTCCCGCTGCGGGCCGGCATCCATGTGCCGGTCGTCATGCAGTTCGCGGTGTCCGTGGTGACGGCCGCCCGCCGTCACGACCACGATGTGCTGCTGCTCACCCAGGAGGAGGGCGAGGAGGGGCTGCGGCGGGTCGCGGACACCGCCCTCGTGGACGCGCTGATCGTGATGGACGTCCAGCTCCACGACCGGCGGCTGCCGTTGCTGCGCGGCCTGGACCGGCCGTCGGTCCTGATCGGCTTCCCGGCCGAGCCCGCCGGGCTGACCTGCATCGACCTGGACTTCAAGGCGGCGGGCGAGCTGTGCGTCGAGCATCTGGCGGGGCTCGGCCACCGGGTGATCGGCCTGGTGGGCTCACCGCCCGAGGTGTACGTGCGCGAGACCGGGTTCGCCCAGCGGGTGGTCCAGGGCTTCACCGCCGCGGCCGACCGCAACGGCCTCTCCTCCTCGGTCCACCCGTGCGAGGCGGACCCCGCGGCGGCCCGGCAGGTCGCCGAACGGCTGTTGCGGGAACGGCCCGCGCTGACGGGGGTGGTCGTCCACAACGAGCCGATCCTGGAACCGCTGATCGACGCCTTCGAAGCGCTCGGGTTACGGGTGCCGGGCGATCTGTCGGTCACCGCGATCTGCCCGGACGAACTGGCCGGACGCGTCCGCGTGCCCGTCACCTCCATCGCCATACCGGCCGCCGAGGTGGGCGCCGGATCGGTGGAGCTGCTGATGAAGAAGCTGGGCGGTGCGCCGGTACCGCAGGCCACGCTGCTGCCGCCCCGGCTGACGGTACGGGCGAGCACCCGGCCGCGCCCCTGAGCCGTACCCGACTTTCATTCGTGCAAGGCCCTATGCGAAGGAGCCGTGACATGAAAGGCAAGAGAAGCAGGAGCAGATCGAGAACCGCACTCGTCCTGGCATTCACCCTGATCGGCGGGCTCGGCGCCACCGTCCCCGCGGCGGCCGACACCCCCGCCTACCCTTTCCGCGACCCCCGCCTCCCCGTCGACCGCCGTGTCGACGACCTTCTCTCCCGGCTCACCCTCGACGAGAAGGTCTCCCTGCTCCACCAGTGGCAGCCCGCGATCCCCCGCCTGGGCATCCAGGCGTTCAAGACCGGTACCGAGGCACTGCACGGGGTGGCCTGGCTCGGCGAGGCCACCGTCTTCCCGCAGGCCGTGGGCCTCGCCTCGACCTGGGACCCCGCCCTGATCCGCCGGATCGGCTCGGCGGTCGGCGACGAGACCCGCGGCTTCCAGCAGGAGCGCCCGACCGGCTGGGGCCTCAATCTGTGGGCGCCCGTGGTCAACCCGCTGCGCGACCCTCGCTGGGGCCGCAACGAGGAGGGCTACTCCGAGGACCCGTACCTCACCGGCTCGATGGCGACCGCGTACGGCACCGGGCTGACCGGCGGTGATCCCGAACACCTGAAGACGGCCCCCACGCTCAAGCACTTCCTCGGCAACAACAACGAGACCGACCGCACGACCACCTCCTCCGACCTGCGCCCACGAGTGCTGAAGGAGTACGAGGAGCAGGCGTTCAGGCCCGCGATCGAGGCGGACGCGGCGACGGGCGTGATGTCCTCGTACAACCTCGTCAACGGCCGCCCGGCCACGGTCAATCCGGCGCTCGACGACGACGTGCGCACCTGGACCTCGCAGGACCTGCTGAACGTGACCGACGCCTACGCGCCCAACAACCTGACCGGCACGGGCAGTCAGAAGTACTACGACACCCTGGCCGAGGGGAACGCGGCGGCGCTGAAAGCGGGCATCGACAGCTTCACGACGGACGACACGAACTCCGTACCGACGACCACGGCCGTCAGGTCGGCGCTGGCCGACGGGCTGTTGCAGGAGTCGGACGTCGACACGGCGGCCGGGCACATCCTCGACATCCGGGTGCGGCTCGGCGAGTTCGACCCGGGCGGCGGGAAGTACGGGTCCATCGACAAGTCGGTGGTCAACAGCCCGGCGCACCAGAAGCTCGCGCGGAAGGCGGCGGCCGACGCGGCGGTCCTGCTGAAGAACGCGGGCGGCGCCCTGCCGCTGAAGGCCTCCGCGAAGGACGTGGCCGTCGTCGGCCCGCTCGCGGACACGCTCTACACCGACTGGTACTCGGGCACGCTCCCGTACGCCGTCACCCCGAAGGCCGGTATCGCCGCGCGGCTCGGCACTCCCGTGACCGGCAGCGAGGGCGTCGACCGGATCGCGCTGCGGAACACGGCGAGCGGCGCGTACGTCACGGCGGGCACGGACGCCGACGGCGAGGCGCTGAAGGAGAGCGCGGGCGGCGGGACGGCCGCGCAGTTCGACGTGTTCGACTGGGGCGCCGGGATCGTGACCCTGCGCTCGGCCGCGAACGGCAGGTACGTCGGCTACAACTGGTCGGACTTCGTCAACGACCAGGTCCAGCCGAACGGCTGGTTCGTCCAGCAGCAGTTCGCGCTGGAGGAGCAGGGCGACGGCACGTATCTGCTGCGGTACGCGGGCTACGAGACCCGCGAGCCCTGGTGGTCGAACCCGGTCTACCTCGGCCCGACGGGCTCCGACGGCACGCTCGGACTGGTCGCGAAGTCCGAGGCCGCGCACTACGCGAAGGACGTCGTGCGCAGCGGCACCGAGGAGGCCGTGGCGGCGGTGCGGGGCAAGGACGCGGCGGTCGTGGTGGTCGGGTCCATGCCCGCGATCAACGGACGCGAGAACGACGACCGCGAGGACATGTCCCTCGCTCCCTCCCAGGAAGCCCTGGTCGAGGCCGTGCGCAAGGCCAACCCGCATACGGTCGTGGTCGTCGAGAACAGCTATCCGACCACCCTCGGCGCCCTCCAGGAGAAGGTCCCGGCGCTCCTGTGGACCACGCACGCGGGCCAGGAGACCGGCAACGCCCTCGCCGACGTCCTCTTCGGTGACGTGAACCCGGCCGGGCGGCTCACCCAGACCTGGTACCGCTCGGAGGCGGACCTGCCGTCCCTCCTGGAGTACGACACCATCAAGTACGACCGCACGTACCAGTACTTCAGGGGCGACCCGCTGTACGCGTTCGGGTACGGACTCTCGTACTCCTCCTTCCGTTACGGGCAGGTGAGGCGCGTCGACGGCGGTTACGAGGTCGCGGTGACGAACACGGGAAGCCGCGCCGGCGACGAGGTCGTGCAGCTCTACACCCACCAGCGCGTCTCGCGCGACAAGCAGCCCCTGAAGCAGCTGAAGGCCTTCGAGCGGGTCTCGCTCAAGCCCGGCGAGACGAGGACGGTACGGCTGAAGCTGCGGGAGAAGGACCTCGCGCACTGGGACGTCACCCGGTCGAAGTGGGTGGTGGAGAGCGGCACGTACGACGTCCTGGTGGGCGCGTCCTCCGAGGACATCCGCTCCCGTACGACCCTGAAGGCGGCGGGCGAGACGATTCCGGCGCGGGACCTCTCCCGGACGACCCGGGCGGAGAACTTCGACGACTACGAGGGGGTGCGGCTGGTGGACGAGTCCAAGGTGCGCGGGACCGCCGTGGGCGCCGCGCGGGACGGTGCCTGGCTGCAGTTCGCCGATGCCCGACTGGGCGCGGGCGCGCGGGAGTTCAGGGCGCGGGTGGCCGGTGCGGCCGGGAAGGTCGAGGTGCGGCTCGGCTCGCCCGCCGGGACGCTCGTCGGGACGGCGACCGTGTCCGGCACGGGGTCCGTGTACGCGTACGCCGAGGTGAGCGCCCCGCTGTCGGCCGCCGCCGGTGCCTGGAAGGGCCGTCAGGACGTGTATCTGGTGCTGGGGGACGGCATGCGGCTGTCGACGTTCACGCTCCGCTGAGCTGTGGTGATGCGGTGGGGGCGG
>NZ_JBHWZP010000333.1:0-9905 GCF_042728395.1 Streptomyces sp. NPDC060205 | reverse complement strand
CCCCTGAGCCCCTCAGGGGCGCGGGGAACTGCGCAAAGGGGGGCGAGGGGGCGCAGCCCCCATGCGTGGACGGGACCGGGTAGGGGCGGCGGGGGCGAGAAAAAGGCCCCTCAGCCCACCGGTGTGGACTCCCGCGGCTCGGCGGCCCGTTCAGCGGCCCACGCGCCCTTCCCTCCGGGAAGGATCCGCGCCAGCCACCCCGACCGCCCCGCGGCCAACGGCCCCAGCACAGCCAGCACAAGCACATACCCGGCGATGAACGGCGACAACCGCTCATCAAGCCCCGCCACCGCCGCCATCGTCGCGAGAATGAGCGCGAACTCCCCCCGAGCGAGCAACGTCGTAGAGATGTTCGCGGCGGGCCCGGGCCCGAACCCGTAGATCCGCGCGGCCCCCAGCCCCGCCAGCACGTTCATGACCAGCGTCACGGCGACAGCCGCCAGCACCGGCCACAGCACGGTCGGCAGATCCCCCGGGTCGATCGACAGCCCGAACGCGAAGAAGAACATCGCCCCGAACGCGTCCCGCAACGGATGCACCAGCTTGAGGATCCGCGGCCCCGACGTCGTACTGCCGAGCATCAGACCGACCATGAACGCCCCGATCGCGTCCGCCACCCCGAACCACTCCGAGACCCCCGCCATGAACACGGCCGCACCGAGGAAGGAGATGACGAGCAGTTCGTCGTCCCTGGTGTCGAAGAGGCGGCTGACGATCCGCGTGCCGAAGCGCGCGGCGAGTGCCAGCAGCAGCAGGAAGGCGAAGGCCTTGCCGCCGTCCAGGACGGCCGAGCCGAGGGAGTCGGCGCCGGACAGGATGGGCTGGAGGGCCGCCAGGTAGAGGGCGAGGAAGATGTCCTCGACGACGATGATCCCGAGGATCGGCTTGGTCTCGGCGTTGCCGAGCCGCCCCGTGTCGACCAGCACCTTCGTGACGATCGCCGACGAGGAGATACCGAGCACACCGGCGAGCACCAGCGCCTCGGACGTACCCCAGCCGAGGGCGAAGCCGAAGGCCAGGCCCGCGCCGACGTTCAGGGCGAGGTAGGTGCCTCCGGAGAGCGCCATCCGGCGCCCGCCCGCCTTGAGGTCGTCCAGGTGGAATTCGAGGCCGAGGTAGAAGAGCAGCAGGACCAGGCCGAGCGCGGAGAGCATCTCCATCTCGTGCGGGTCGGAGACGAGCACGAAGCCGGGGGTGTGGGGGCCGAGGAGTATCCCGGCCAGGATGAACAGGGGGATGGTGGGGAGCCCGATCCGGGCACCCACGCGGGCGAGAACGGCGGCGGCCAGAAAGGCGCCGCCCATGGCGATCAGAAGCTCTGCGTGTCCGATGGGCCCGTTCCTCCTTGGTCGAGGGGGTGGTCGGCTGAACAGGAAAAGTGGGTCAAGAGAACGTCAAGAAAGCGTCAGTACTTAGTTTACCAAACGATTAAGAAGTGCCAAGAAGGGTGGGGTTCTCCCCACCCGGACCCGGCGGCCGTCCTCATGGTCACGGCCGGTCCCTGATCCGTAGCGTCGAGGCGTCGGCGGCGAACGCGGCCGACGAGCGGGACACGACGGACGACGAAGGGGCGGACCCGGCCATGGGGCTGCGCAGGAAGCGGTACGAGGACCGGGACGCGGCATCTGGCACGGCACCCGGTACGGCCGGTCACCCGGCGGGCCCGGTCCGCGATCCGGCGGGCCAGGCCGGTCCGGCGGGGGAGGGAGCCGTCGAACTCCGGGGCGTGCGGCGCCGGTACGGCCGCGGCTCCTCGGCGGTGCACGCCCTGCGCGGCATCGACCTGACCCTCCCGCGCGGCAGCTTCACCGCCGTCATGGGGCCCTCGGGGTCGGGCAAGTCCACGTTCCTGCAGTGCGCGGCCGGCCTCGACCGGCCCGACGCGGGGACCGTCCGCCTCGGCGGCACCGAGATCACGGGCATGAGCGAGAACAAGCTGACGGCACTGCGGCGCTCCCGCCTCGGGTTCGTCTTCCAGGCGTTCAACCTGCTGCCGTCCCTGACCGTCGAGCAGAACGTCGTCCTGCCCATGCGCCTCGCAGGTCACCGCCCGGACCGGCGCAGGGCGGCCGACGTCCTGCGCCAGGTCGGCCTCGACGGACTGGGACGCCGCCGCCCCGGCCAGCTCTCCGGCGGCCAGCAGCAGCGCGTCGCCATCGCCCGCGCCCTGGTCACCCGCCCCGACGTCGTCTTCGCGGACGAACCCACCGGCGCCCTCGACACGACCACCGCCGCCGAGGTCCTCGGACTGCTCAGGCAGGCCGTGGACGGACAGGCCGCCACCGTCGTCATGGTCACCCACGACCCGACGGCCGCCGCCTGGGCCGACCGCGTGCTCTTCCTCGCCGACGGTGCGATCACCGACCACCTCGAAGGAGCCCCGGCCGACCGGATCGCCGCCCGTATGACCGCCCTGACGGCCCCCGCCCGCATCCACTCCGCCGCGCGGGCGGCGGCCTGATGTTCGTGCCCAACGGGCTCGCCCGTGCCGCCGTCCGCTTCAAGCCCGCCGCGTTCGTGGGCACGTTCGTCGCGCTCGCGATGGCCGCGCTGATCGTCTCGGCCTGCGGCATCCTCCTGGAGACCGGCCTGCGCGCCTCCGTCCCGCCCGTGCGCTACGCGGGCGCCCCTGTGGTCGCCGCCGCCGACCAGCGCGCCCACCTCGTCACCGGCCACGGCGAGGACCGCGAGGACGACCCCGTGCCCGTCCCGGACCGGGCCCGCCTCGACGACTCGCTGGTCGCGCAGGCCCGCGCGGTGCCCGGCGCCCGTACCGCGGTGCCGGACGTGACCTTCCCCGTGCAGAAGCGCACCGGAGAGCCGCTCACCGCGCACGGCTGGGGCTCCACCGCCTTCACCGGCGAACGGCTGACGGCGGGCCACGCTCCCCGGCAGGGCGAAGTCGTCCTCACCGAGGGCACGGTGGGCGACCGCGTCACCCTCACGACCGCCGGCGGCCCCCGCACCTTCCGCGTCTCGGGCCTGGCCGGAACGGGCGGTCCCACCGCCTGGTTCGCCGACACCGAAGCCGTACGCATCTCCGGGCACCCCGCCCGCATCGACGCCATCGCCGTCCTCCCCGAGGACGGCACATCCGCCGACACCCTCAGGTCCCGGGTGGCGCACGCCCTCGGGAAGCACGCGCAGGTGCACACCGGCGACGACCGCGGAGCCCTGGAGGACCCCTCCCTCGCCGAGTCCAGGGAGATGCTGATCGCCCTCGGCGGCTCCTTCGGCGGCACTGCCACCACGGTCGCCGTCTTCACGGCCATGGGCACGGTCGCCCTGTCGGTGGCCCAGCGCGCCCGCGAGTTCGCGCTGCTGCGCGCCATCGGGACGACCCCGCGCCAGATCCGCCGCTCCGTCGCCACCGAGACTTTGCTCGTCGCGCCCCTCGCGGGCCTGACCGGCTGCCTGCCCGGGATCGCCCTGGCCCGCTGGTGGTTCGGACAGCTCAGGGACAAAGGCGCGATCCCGCAGGCCGTCGGCCTGTCCGTCTCGTGGATCCCGCTGCTGTCGGCCGTCGGTACGGTCCTGGTGGCGGCGCTGGTCGCGGGGTACGCCGCCGCCCGCCGCCCCGCCCGCACCAAGCCGGGGCAGGCGCTCGTCGAGGCCTCGGTGGAACGGCTGCGCCCGGGCTGGATCCGTACCCCGCTCGGGATCGCGGCGGCCGTCGGAGGCGCCGTCTGCGCGGGCCTCGCCGCCTCGCTGAGCGGCGAGGACGCGGCCAACGCGGCGCTGGGCATCGTGATGCTGTTCATGCTCTCCGTGGCCCTGCTGGGCCCGCTGGTCGCCCGCGCCTGCGCCGCCCTGTTCGGGCTCCCGCTGCGCGGAGCGGGCGCGTCCGCCTCGCTCGCCGCCGCCAACTCCCGTACCAACGCCCGTCGGATGGCCTCCGCGATCACCCCGATCGTCCTAGCGGTGGCCTTCTCGTCCGTCCTCGTCTTCCTGCACACCAGCGAGGAGCGGGTCACCCGGCAGCAGCAGCGGGACGGCATCGTGGCCGACCACATCGTGACCTCCGAGGCGGGCCTCGCCCCCGACACCGTACGGAAGGCCGCCGAGGCCCCCGAAGTCACCGCCGCCGTCGGCCTGTTGCGGACCGAGGTGCTGTACCGGGGGGACGGAACGCTCGACTCGGCCTCCACGCAGGGGATCACGGGCTCGCCCCGCGACCTGGCCCGCGTGCAGGACCTGAAGGTGGAGAAGGGCGCCCTGTCCCTGCGACGGGGCGAGGTCGCGGTCGACGCCTCCCTCGCCGCGAACGTCGGCGTCGGCGTGGGCGACCGCATCGAACTGCGCCTGCCCGACGGTACGAAGACCTCGCCGCGCGTCGTCGCCACGTACGGGCGGGGCATGGGCCTGTCGCAGATCACCATGGCCCACGCCGATCTCGCGACCCACGTCACCTCCGCCCTCGTCACGGAGGTGTGGACGAGGGGCGGGACCGCCCGCGGTCTGGCGAAGGCGGCGGGTGAGTCGGGCACGGTCCTGGCCCGCGGCGACTACACGGCAGCCCGGTCCCTCGACCTCGAACTGAACGAGTGGGCGAACACCGTCATGGCGGCCGTCCTCGGCGGATTCGCGGCCGTCGCCGCCGCCAACACCCTGGTGATGACCGTGCTCGACCGCCGCCGGGAACTGGGCACTTTGCGGCTCATCGGCTCCACCCGCCGCCAGGTGATGCGCATGATCCGCTGGGAGGCGCTGCTCGTCGCCCTGGCGGGCGTCGCCCTCGGCACGGCGATCGCACTCGCCACCCTCGTCCCGATGACGAAGGGCCTGACGGGCCAGGCACCGTACATACCGCCGCTGGTGTACGGATCGTTCGTGGCGGCCGTGGTGATCCTCGGGCTGACGGCGGTGACCGCACCGGCGCGGGCGGCGCTACGGGGCACACTCGACGCATGACCGACAACGAGCCCCGCCCGCTGCTGACCCTCACCGAGGTCGAGGCCCTGGCACGCAACGCCCACGCCGCCCAGACGGACAAGGCGGGCCGCCCGTACGCCGAGCATCTGCGGGCGGTGGCGGAGGGGGTGCGCGCCCGCGGCGGCGACGACGACCAGATCGCCGCCGCCTGGCTGCACGACTCCGTCGAGGACGGCGTGCTCTCCGAGGACTGGCTGCGCGGGGCGGCACTCTCCGCCCGTACGAAGGCCATCGTGCTGGCCGTCACCAAACGCCCGGACGAGCCCCCACAGACCTACGCCACCCGCATCCTGAACACCCCAGGAGCCCTCCTGGTGAAGCAATCGGACCTGGCCCACAACACGAACCCGGAACGCCTGTCGGCCCTGAACGAAGAGACCCGCACCCGCCTGACAGAAAAGTACAGAAACATGCACGAACTCCTGGGCCTGCACACCACCGAGCGCCCCTGAGAAGCGCCCCCGCAGGGGCGCCCTCCAGGGGCGCGGGGAACTGCGCGGCCAGCCACGACCGGCCCGCAGACACCCCACTACCGCAAGCGCACGGGCCTGCGATCGGGCCAACCCGTCAAGACTTGGCCCGCTCGCGAGCAACCTCCGTGGCATCCCGGCGGAACGCCCACTCCATCTTCGGCTCCATCGCGAAGCGAAACACCCGCTGCACCAACGGCGTGCACAGCGCCGTGATGACCGCCGCGGCGAACACGGACACGAACACCTCGCCGACCGGATGGCTCAGCCAGGCGTAGTCGTCGTACCAGCCCCAGAAGCGGGACCCCTTGGCGAGGAAGCCGTGCAGCAGGTAGCCGTACAGCGTGCCCGCGCCCAGCACCGTGAACCACATCTTGCGCCGCGGCACCCACGCGAAGAAGCACGACGTGAGCACCATCGAGCAGCCGAACATCGCGAGGGTCATCACGACACCGGCCCACCAGGGCGCACCCAGCTCCTGGGCACTGTCACGGTGGTAGAACCACGCCGAGTTCATCCGCGGCCCCGCCCAGTACGCGAAGGTCAGCGTGAGCGCGAGCACCGGCACCGACAGGATCCGGACCTCGCGGCGCCGCATGATCTGGAAGTGCTCGGGCTTCATGAACAGGCCCACGACGAAGAACGGCAGGAACTGCAGGACCCGTTGCAGGTCCAGGTCGTCGCCGATGTCGGGGGAGACGGAGGCGAGGACGGCGATGGCGAGCGCGAGCGGCACGGGCCAGCGCACGATCTTCCACAGCGGGACGGTCATCCGCCACACGAACAGCGCGACCAGGAACCAGGTGAGATACCAGGGGTCCAGCAGGCTGATCGGATGGCTCGGGTCGTCGTCGGCCCACCTCTTGAAGAGGGAGTACGCCACCTCGAAGAGGACGTACGGCACGACGACACCCGTGATCAGCCGGCGCAGCCGGTCGGGGCGCATGTCGAAACTGCGGGAGAAGTAGCCGGAGATGATGATGAAGGCCGGCATGTGGAAGGTGTAGACGACCATGTAGAGCGCCTCGGCGGCGCGGCTGTGGTCGGTCAGCGGTTCCCAGGCGTGGCCCATCGCGACGAAGACGATCGCGAGGTACTTGGCGTTGTCGAAGAACGCGTCACGCTGTTTGGCGGGTCTTGTCTCCGGCGCGGCGGCGGTGCCCGCGTGCGGTGTTCCTGCTGGTCGCGGACTCGGTACTCCGGAGGCCGGTGACTGTGCCGGTGGGAGTGGAGCCCTCTGTTGGCCGTGCGGACGGAGCGAGTTCGTCACAGACCCTCCCACCAGGAGCCGGGGGAGACGATCCGCGACCTCGCCGCGCATGCGGGGGACGAGGCGGCGTAGGACATCTGAAGCACCCTAGCGTTGTCTGTGGGATTCCGTAAAACCCCTGAGTCGAATCCTGCTTATCGTCCCTCGGGTACCCAGGATTTGGGGAAGTTGACATGGCAATGACTATGGCGGTCGCCACATTCGGCAGGGGTGTTACGTCCTGATTCGTCATGACTAAACATCGCATACCACCCGCGGGCGACTCTGGTGGAATGTCCGATCGAGTCGGCTTTAGTGCCCTGTTAGTGCCCCGCCCGGCAGGGTCCGCGTGTGCCTGTGCCAACAATTCGAATTACCTGCGAACAGGTTGTGTGCACAGGTGGGTGGACATGGAAACGATCTTTCGGAATTCCTCGCGCGAGGGATACCTCGAATTGCCGTGCGGGGCCTGGCCGTTCACGTCGGTGACCGATGGATGCCTCACCCGCCGCATACGGCGGCCCTGTTGGTGGCACGATGGTTCTGGCGGGGGTGTGCGGGGTTGCACCTCCGGGCCGGGAGAGCGGACCGACCGTAGGGTGTGATCAGTTGTGGCCATTTCGCTGTCAGTGGTGCTGCTGTTGGCGATCGTCCTGGTGGTGTTGATACGGGGCGGATCGATCAAGGCGGGGCCGGCGGTAGTCGCCGTGCTCTTCGGCTTCTTCCTTGCCTCCACAGGCATGGCGGACGACATCCAGCGCTTCCTCAACTCGATAGCGGAGACCATCAACTCGATCCAGTTCTGAGCGGGTGCACGGGCCCGGCGATCCATGGGCGCGCGGCGCGGGAGCGGACGGGGCGGGACCGCCCGGACCCGCTGCCCGGCACGGTCCGCGCACGGCCGGCCCGTCGACGACCCCGGAACGGGCATTTCGTCTTCGCTACTGCCACGGTTTCCGTCGCCGCCACGGCCATGGTCACGACCGTGCCCGCGCCCCGCATGTGCGGCCCGGCGCCCGGCACGCGAACGTCCGCCCCTTCCGCGCGCCTTGCGGGCCCCTGCGGGCTCCCCGCGGGGTCGTGGGGCGCACGGCGCTCACGAGCCCCCGGCCCCTCGCCGATCGCGCACGACTCCGGAGGCTGCGTCCTGGTTCCGCGCGCGGGCCGTCCCGTGCCCCCGGACGCCCCGGCCCGCCTCCTCGCGCCCCCGCTCACGCTCCTCGCTGACCGGCAGGCGAGCGGGCGGCGGCCGGCCCGCGGCCGGAAACGCGTCAGGGCCAGGCGGAGGAAGCAACCTCCGGCCTGGCCCTGAGCCGTACAGAGCGGGCGACGGGAATCGAACCCGCGTAGCTAGTTTGGAAGACTAGTGCTCTACCATTGAGCTACGCCCGCACAGCATGCACCGCAGGTCAGTGACCCGCGGCACTGAAGCATCGTAGCGGGTCGCAGCCCCTCGCCGCACACCCCGTTCCGACGGGCGGCGACGCCCCCGGAAATGCGGGCATGGCACGGTCCGCGGGCATGTACCCTACGTGTCGCACCAGACGGGGTGTGGCGCAGCTTGGTAGCGCGTCCGCTTTGGGAGCGGAAGGCCGTGGGTTCAAATCCCGCCACCCCGACCACCGTGCCGGAGCACCGGCGAGATCACCTTTTTGGGGCGTGTACCGGCTGCGGCTAGTATGCAAACTGCGCGCCCGTGTGTCTGCATTTTTACGTCCCTCAAGGGCCGCCAGTCCGCTGAGGCTCCGCCGTATCCGGCGGTGACCGTCAGTAGAACCCAAAGAAGTCAGCCCCCAAGGAGACCGAACCGTGAAGAGCGCCGTGGAGACCCTGAACCCGACCCGGGTTCGGCTCAGCATCGAGGTGCCCTTCGAGGAGCTCAAGGACAGCCTCGACGCGGCGTACAAGAAGATCAACCAGCAGGTCACGGTGAAGGGGTTCCGGAAGGGCAAGATTCCGGCTCGTGTCATCGACCAGCGGTTCGGCCGCGGTGCGGTTCTTGAGGAAGCGGTCAACGACGCGCTTCCGAAGTTCTACACCGAAGCGGTCAACGAAGCCGAGCTGAACGTCCTCGGCCAGCCCGAGGTCGACATCACGGAGCTGAAGGACGGCGAGACGCTGAACTTCACCGCCGAGGTCGACGTGCGCCCGACGATCGAGATCCCGGACTACTCCGGCATCGAGGTCGAGGTCGACGCCGTCGAGGTCGGCGAGGAGGACATCGACAAGGCCGTCGAGGAGCTGCGCGAGCGCTTCGCCTCGACCGCTCCCGTCGAGCGTGCCGCCGAGGAGGGTGACGTCGTCACCCTCGACCTGGAGGCCAAGGTCGACGGCGAGGTCCTGGAGGACGGCGTCGCGAGCGGCGTCTCCTACACCATCGGCTCCGGTGAGCTGCTGGACGGCATCGACGAGGCCGTGAAGGGCCTGGAGGCCGGTGGCGAGGCCACCTTCTCCTCCGAGCTCAAGGGCGGCTCGGCGGCCGGCAAGGAGTCCGAGGTCACCGTCAAGGTCAGCCAGGTCGCCAAGCGCGAGCTGCCCGAGCTGGACGACGACTTCGCGCAGCTCGCGTCGGAGTTCGACACCCTCGAAGAGCTGCGCGCCGACAGCCGCAAGCGCCTTGAGAACATGAAGCAGTACGACCAGGCCACGCAGGCCCAGGAGCGAGTCCTGGAGAAGCTGCTTGAGCTCGTCGAGGTGCCCGTCCCCGAGAAGCTTCTTGAGGACGAGATCAACACCCGCAAGCACAACCTGGAGCACCACCAGCTCGGCCAGATGGGCCTCGACCTCGAAAAGTACCTGGAGATCCAGGGCAAGACGGCCGAGGAGTTCGACGCCGAGACCAAGGAAGCGGCGGTCAAGGGCATCAAGACGCAGTTCGTCCTGGACGAGCTCGTCAACAAGGAGAAGCTGAACGTCAACCAGGAGGAGCTCACCGAGCACCTCATGCGGCGTGCGGCCTCTTCGAACATGTCTCCCGACCAGTTCGCCCAGGCGGTCGTCGAGGGCGGCCAGGTCCCGATGCTCGTCGGCGAGGTCGCCCGCGGCAAGGCGCTTGCCGTGGTCGTCGAGGCCGCCACCGTCAAGGACACGAACGGCGAGGTCGTGGACCTCGACGACGAGGACGAGGACGAGACCTCCACGGAGGACTCTGCCGAGGGCTCGGCCGAGGAGGCCGCCGAGGCCGCCCCGGCCCCGGAGAAGACCGAGGCCTGACCGCCTCGCGGTACGCGGCTACGGGCCCCCAGGACGCTTCC
>NZ_JBHWZP010000332.1:0-9930 GCF_042728395.1 Streptomyces sp. NPDC060205 | reverse complement strand
CACGTGGTGAGGTGGAGCCCCGGCATGACGCATACTCGCCGCGTCCCGGTCAGCGGTTGATCGACTGGATCTCCTGCACGATCACGTCCTGGGCGGCACCGAACTCGCCGTTCGGGAGGTCCTGTTCACCGGCCACGCCCGTACCGGTCCAGTGGATCCGCCACGTGATCGTGGCTTGGAGCTGGTACGAGCCGTCACCCGACGAGCGCAGGTACTTCACGCCGCACGGCGGGGTCTCCTTCGCCTTGCCCTTGGCGTAAGCCTCGCCGATCTGTTTGCCGTTCAGTTCGCACACACCCGAGGCGGGATACGTCGTCGCGTCCGCCGTGCCCGGCTCGATCTTCAACGAGAGCGGTTCGGCTGTGGTCGTCGCCTGAACGTTCAGGAGCGGGACGGACGCCGTCACGGAGACCGGCCTGAACTCCGCCGCGTCCAGCCACGCCCACGTCGGCAGGTTCACCTTCGTGGCACCCTCCGGGGCCAGCTCGACCTTGGTCGAGGGCACGCGAATCTCGGCGTACGCCAACTGGGCCAGCATCTCGGGAGTGATCGCCTGCGGGATGTCCGGCGGCGGGGCGTCACCCGTGTCCACCCAGAAGATGTCCTTGGTGCAATCCAGAGCCCCGGGATCGCCTTCCCGCCCCTCGGTGACGTAGGAATCCCAGAAGTAGCCCTCACCGGTCTTCTCCTTGTTGAAGTCCTTGTACTCACCGCCATTGACGTACTTCTCACGTTGCGTGGCATCCCACTCGTAACCCGTCGACTCCGCCTCCCAGATCGGCTCCAGATGCTTCTGCAGCTGTTCCGGGGTGTACCTCGGGGCGTAATAGCAGGCGGGTGGTGTCCAGTTGGACGCACTGGAGGTGACTGGGCCGGCTGACTTCCCGGAACCGTTCTTCGAACGGTCGAAGACGACGGCTCCGGCTACCGCACCAACATTGCCCTTGCCATCGGAGTTTCCGGATGCGGTGGTATCGGAGCCACCGTTGGAACTGCCTCCGTGCCCATACCCTGCGAATGCCTGCGCCGGGCACAGCACCAGGACCGTGGCAGTTGTAAGGATGACTGCTACTGCTCTTCTGTTCTTCAGGACTGGCATGCGGCGCTCCCCCGCTGCGACGTCAGCTTCTCAGTGATCCAGACGCCTTGATCGTTGACCCGAAGCCTGCTGTTGTACAGGACGTAGTTGTCGTTCGATTTCGAAGTCACATTGGTCTTGCCGGTCTTCAGACTCTTGTTATAGGCCTTGTTCTGGTCCTCGCAGTACGAGAATCCCGCCGTTCCGTCGTCGTTGACCTTCACCTTGGGTGCGTAGTAACGCTTGGCACCGGTGATGCGGTCCTTGTACTTGACGAATTCCTGAATGAACTGCTCACTGCCTACTGCCGCCTCACCCTCGGAATAGAAGCGATAAGCCTTGTGCAGCGCGTCCTGCTCGGCGATGGCCATGTCCACCGCCTTGATGAACTGCTCGCTGTCACTCAGGACCGCGTCCTTCTGCTTGTCCCCGGTCTTCTTCCACTCGAAGGTGTACGACAGGTCCGACGGCAGCTCGATCTTCGGGCGATCAGCGGCAACCGAGGCGGACGCGGTCGGCGAGGCCGATTTCTTGTCGCCGGTGTCGGCGCCCGCGATCTTGTCGTTGCCTTTGTCATTGGCGTCGCTGTCGCCACCGCAGGCGGACAGCGTCAAGGCCGCAGCGGCGGTCAGCGTGATCGCTGCGAGCAGAGTGGGACGGCGGTTCACTAACGGCTCCCGGTGGGGCGAGGGGGTTATGAGCGCAGCCACGCTACCGAGGGTGCAGGGGACGACACCAGAGCGAATTATGCGGAGCTGGTAACGAAATGAGGGTCCAAGCCCGCATACCGGCACACATGCTCACTAAGAGAGCGGGTATGAAGCGCGGGCCAAGCTTCCCGCTTGGCCCGCGCAAACACTCATCTGCCTTCAGTACGCCGCCCTAGCGCACCCGCGCCCGGGAGCGAGGCCGGGAGTGGGAGTGGGAAGGCGTGCCCGAGCCGGATCCCGAGCGCGGGTCGGGTGAAGCCGGCTTCTTCGTGCCCGTCGGCCACAGCCTCGGGCTTCGTTTCGCCGCCAGGTCCTCGATCCAGCCGACGCATACGATCGCGAGGCCTATCAGGGGCCAGACCAGGACGAACATCCACAGCATGTACGTGGTGTCCAGCAGGCCGACCATCCCGTCGTTCATGAACGGCAGGTCGTAGAGCTGGTCGATGATCGGGACCGTGGCCATGATCAGGAGGTTGTGCCACAGGTAGATCGTCATGGCACGGCTGTTGGAGAGCGTGACCAGCTTGTCCCAGCGCTTGAGGCGGCCGGGGAGGTCCTGCCAGGACGGGGAGTACTGGAGCAGGATGACCACGAACCCGAAGGACCAGGTGGCCTGCGCCAGCGGGATGTCGTTCAGGTCCCAGCCGTCGGGGCCCAGATGGCCGGACGCCCACCACAGGCCGAAGGCCATCAGCAGGGTCGAGCAGGACACCGCCACATAGCGCGGGATCTTCTGCAGCATGCCCTCGTAGTGCGCGAATCCGAGGACCCAGCAGCCGCCGTAGACCGCGAAGTCCGAGACGGCGTTGCCCGTTTCACCGGGGATGGTGACGATGCCCGTGCCGACCACGGCCGTCAGCCCGAGCGGGGCCAGCAGCGTGGGCCACGGGGCCCTGCGGAACGCCCACAGGAGCAGCGGCGACGCGAGGACGAACCAGAGGTAGGCCCGCAGGTACCAGAGCACGCCCGCCGACTGGACCGCCCACGTCTGCTCCAGGAGGCCCGACTTGTCGCCGATGCTCCAGGGGAACGGCGGGGCGCCGATGGGGACGATGTAGTTGAAGAGCTCGATGAACCCCCAGGTGCCGCCGTTGTCGGGGTCCTCGGAGATGTTCCAGCCCGCGGCGAACATCATGGCGAGCATGACGGCGCTGAAGATCCACAGCGGCGGCAGGAGCCTGCGGATCCGGCCGCGGATCACGCCAAGGGCCGGGCGCTTCAGCGAGCGCGCCATTAGGGAACCCGCGAGCGCGAACATCACGCCCATGGACGGGAAGAGGACCGTCAGCCAGGCCGAGCCGAACAGGTGGTAGGCGACCACGCGGACCAGCGCCAGGGTGCGCAGCAGGTCCAGGTAGCGGTCACGACCGCTCGCCTTCTTCGGCGCGGAAGCAGCCGAGGAAGCCGAAGAAGCCGATGGAGTGGCGGGAGTGGTGGGAGCGGGGACGGACGGTGCCCGGGACGCGGCGGACGCGGAGGGGGCCTCGAACGGGGACCCCGGATTCTCCGCCGGAACCCGCGTGCCGAACTCACCGGACCCGCCGGATGTGTCGGACGCGTTGGACGTAGGGGATGTGTCCGTCGTGTCGAACGGAGACATCACCCAACCCGCGTCGTACCGCGGCTCCTCCGGGTAGCCGCCCGGACCCGTGGTCTGGCCCTGCGTCATCCGACAGGCCTCCGATCGTTTCCGCTGCCGCTCTCCGTGCGCTGGCGGGGCATGGGGGCGGGGGCGCCCGCCGTGCCGGGGGCCGAGCCGACCACGCCGGTGCGGCGCAGTTTCTGCCAGCGCAGGCGGCCGCCGGTGAGGGCGGTGATCCAGGACTGGAGCAGGACGACGTACATGAGCTGGCGGTAGAGGATCTGCTGCAGGGGCAGCGAGATCAGGTGGGTCATGCGTTCCTTGTCGAGCCGGAAGGCGTACGCGGCGCAGATCGCCTGGATGGCGAGGACGCCCAGCCAGGCGCCGATCGTCTTCTCGGTGGGGCCGAACACGATCCCGTACAGCAGGAACACGTCGATCAGGGGGGCCAGGAGCGGGGCCAGGACCATGAAGAAGGAGATCAGGGGCAGGCCGACGCGGCCGAAGCGGCCCGAGGGGCCGCGTTCGACGAGCGCCTTGCGGTGCTTCCAGATCGCCTGCATGGTGCCGTACGACCAGCGGTAGCGCTGGGACCACAGCTGCTGGACGGACTCGGGGGCCTCGGTCCACGCGCGGGCGTTCTCCGCGTAGACGACGCGCCAGCCGTCGCGGTGCATGGCCATCGTGATGTCGGTGTCCTCGGCGAGGGTGTCCTCGCTCATGCCGCCGACGCGTTCCAGGGCCGAGCGGCGGAAGGCGCCGACGGCTCCGGGGATCGTCGGCATGCAGCGCAGCATGTCGTACATACGGCGGTCGAGGTTGAAGCCCATCACGTACTCGATGTGCTGCCAGGCGCCAATCAGCGAATCGCGGTTGCCGACCTTGGCGTTGCCCGCGACGGCGCCCACGCTCGGGTCGCCGAAGGGCTGCACCAGTTCGCGCACGGTGGCCGGCTCGAAGACGGTGTCGCCGTCCATCATCACGATGAGGTCGTACTTGGCGTTGGCTATGCCCCGGTTCAAGGCGGCGGGCTTGCCGGCGTTGAGCTGGCGCACGACGCGCACGCCCGGCAGCCGCAGGTTCTCCACGATGCGGGCGGTGCCGTCGCTCGAACCGTCGTCGATGACGACGACCTCGATGGGCTGCTCGCTCGCCACCAGCGAACGCACGGTCGCCTCGATGCACTTGGCCTCGTTGTACGCCGGCACCAGCACCGAGACCGGTTCGGTGACCGGCGGTCCCCAGCGGAAGTTCTTCCGGCGTACGCGGCGGGCGTGGGCGACGGACAGGACGAGCATCAGGCCGAAGCGGGTGATGACCAGCGTGCCGATGACGGCGAGGCAGACGACGAGGACGTCGGTGCTCTTCTCGGAGAACTGCACCGCCCAGGTCCAGGCCTTGCCCTTCCACAGGTCGAGTCCGGTGACCTGGGTGTGGGCGCTGGGGGCGCCGAGCGCACCGGTCAGGTTGTCGAACTCGTACCCCTTCTTCTGCAGGTCCGGCAGGAAGCGGTCGAGGGCCTCCACGGTCTGGTGGCGGTCGCCGCCGGAGTCGTGCATGAGGACGATGGCGCCCTTGCCGCCCTTGGGGGTGGCGTTGCGGATGATCGTGTCGACGCCGGGCTTCTTCCAGTCCTCGCTGTCGGTGTTGTTGACGACGGTGAGGTAGCCGCGGCTGCCTATGTACTCGGTGACCGGCCACGACTTGTCGTCCATGGCGTCGGCGAACGAGGAGTACGGCGGCCGGAAGAGCGACGTGCGGATGCCGGCCGCGCCCGCGAGGGCCAGCTGGTTCTGGGACAGCTCCCAGTCGATACGGCTCTTCGACTGGTAGGAGAGGTCGGGGTGGTTGAAGGTGTGCAGCCCGATCTCGTGGCCCTCGTCGACCATGCGCTGCACGAGCGCCGGATAGCGCGAGGCCATCGTGCCGGTGACGAAGAACACCGCGTGCGCGTCGTGCTTCTTGAGGACGTCGAGGACCTTGGGGGTCCACTCGGGGTCCGGGCCGTCGTCGAAGGTGAGGACGAGATGGTGCTTGGGCACACTGAGGCTGCTGGTGCGGCCGCCCCGGGTGTCGATGACGGGACCGCCGTCGAGAATCTTCTCGGGTACGCGGTCGGTGGCGGCCTCGGGCTGGATGCGGTGGTCCGCGAGTATCTCGCTGTGTACGTACCCGCGCAGCATCAGCATCGCCATGAGGGCGATCAGGATGAGCGAGGGCAACAGATAGCGCATGGGCAGGCGTCGGCGCCGGACGGCGCCCCGGCCTGCGCCGCGCTTGTTGGTGCGGCGTGCCATCAGAGGATGTTCTCCGGGGAGGACGGGGTGGGGGGGCTCGGCTCGATGGGAGTCGGCACCGCCGTGAGCGGGGCGTCGGCAACGTCGTTGGTGCCGCTTCCGGCGGGGGCCTCGGTGGTGGGGCCGTCCGTGACGCCGGTGTCGGTCGGTTCCGGCTCGGGATCCGGTGACGCGGGAGCTTCGTCGGTGGGGTCCGCCCCGGGGTCGGGCGAGTTGTTGCTGCCCGCGCCGGGCTTGGTGGTGCTGGCGGAGGGCTTGGGGTCGGCCGAGGTGTCGGGCGCCTGCGCGCTGGCCGAGGCATCGGCCGAGAGGCTGGCGCCGGGTGACGGCGTCGTGCCTTCGGTGCCGGAGACGCTCGCCTCGGGCGAGGTGCTCGCGGAGCCGGACGGACCGGCGGAGTCGGTGGGCTGCGGCGAGGGCTCGACCTGGCCGGCCGGTGCTTCTTCCTGCTGGTCCTTGATGGGCAGCCAGGGAGCGTCCGAGTTGCCGGATATGACGGTGATGAGGATGGCCACCGCGTAGACCGCGCAGGCCAGGCCCACCGCCATGCCTATCCGGCGGTACATGCGGCTGCGGCGGCCCGTTTCGTCGACGAAGACCGGGCCGTCCGAGCCGTCCTGGGTGCTGGGGGCACCCTTGGCCTGCTGGACGAGCCAGTCCTCCAGCTGCCGGCCCACACCGTCGAGCTGGACCGTGACCTCGTGCGGGTCATGGGTGTGCTCGGGGTGCTCGGACTCCTGCCAGGTGTCGTGGCCGACGGCGGAATCGGCACCCTGCGCGGCGGCGGGGTCGTACCCGGCGCCGACGGTGCTTCCGGGGAAGCGAGCGGTGTCCTGGCTGCCGGGGAAACGGTCCGTCTTCGGGCCCTCAGGGAAACGGTCCGTCTCCCGGCTTCCGGGGAAGCGGGCAGTGTCCTGGGTGCCGGGGAAAAGGGCCGTGTCCAGGTTCTGGGCGTTCTCGGCCTTATCGGCGTTCTCGGCCTTATCGGCGCTCTTGGTGAAGCGGTCGACGTCCTGGCCGTCGTCCCTCTGCCGCGGCACCGCCGCGGCGGCCTCACGACGGAACCAGCTGTCGGACACGCCGGACGCGCCGGACGCGCCGGACGCGGCGGACGCGGCGGGCTCACCGGCCGCGCCGAACACCCCCGGCCCGCCGATGATTTCGGTCGCGTCCGTACCGCCGGCATGGCCGGAACCGTTACGGAAGGGCTGATCAGGACCATTTCCAAGCGCCCGGTCGGCCTCGTCCCGGGCCGAGCGGTGGTCACCGCCGGCACCAGGCTGATCGGAATCACTCCGACCTGGTTGAGCGTCTTCTGGCCAACTTTTCACGCGCACGTGCATCCCCCCACGGGAATCGTTCTGGGGTGGCGCGTGCGACCCGGATACTCGCACGTCGTCGTCCGGAACCGGACCCCCACCCGGTCCGAGCGCCCCCTTTATCACACTGCACCCGGGCCACGAATGTATCGCACGGAGCCATGAGTGAGGGTTCTGTGTCAGATCCGACTCATCATGATGAGTGCATCTGTGGCCGGAATCCACCCCTCGGAAGGGCGCTCCAGCCATCCCTCGTCCGCGGCGAGCCGTGCCGCCGCAGCCCTCAATGCCGCAACTCCACGATGCACCAGCCCCTTGCGCCACACCAAAGACACCGGCGACAACGGGACAGGGTCGATCAGGGGGCGAAGGACTGAACCGGGCATGGCCGGAAAGTCCACCACGGCCAGAACGGGCGTTCGCGTCTTGGCCATGATCCTTCGGAACTCCTCGGTGCCGACGGCCAGCGGCGCGGGCGCGGCCACCTCGATCCCGCGTCCCTCGAAAAGCTGACGGGCCAGGTCGGTCCACTCAAGCGTCCGGGGGTTCCCCGCGCCCGCGTACACCTGCTCCCCCGCCAGGGCGTCGAGCGGTACGGCGTCCAGCGCGGCCAGCCGATGCCCCTCGGGCAGCACGACGGCCATCCGCTCGTACCGCACGGGCTGCTGCTCCAGGCGGGCGCGCACGGCCGGGTCGAGGCCCGCGAACCGGCCGAAGGACGCGTCGAGCCGGCCGGCCAGCAGCTCGGCCGCGGCGCCCGTGAGGCCGCTCTCGAAGCGGGCCATCAGTTCGCAGTCGGGGGCCAGTTCGCGGGCCAGGTCCAGGATCCGTCCGAAGACGAGGCCCGGGCTGTTCACATCCACGAGCAGGGGCCGCTCGGCGCCCGCCCCGCCGTACGGGCCCGTCCGCCCGAACGCGGCGAGCAGGTCGTCCTGCGCCTCCAGGGCCCGCCGCGCGTGGGGCAGCAGCCGCTCGCCGTCGGGGGTGAGCGTCACCTGCCGGGTGGTGCGTACGAAGAGGTCGGCGCCCAGTTCGCGTTCCAGGCGCCGGATGTCGCGGCTGAGGGCCTGCTGGGCGACGTACAGCCGGGCGGCAGCGCGCGTGAAGTGCAGGTCCTCGGCGACGGCGAGGAAGGCGCGCAGCAGGCGGGGGTCCAGATGGGAGGGGTGGGCGGGCATCGGGTGAACTTACAACGTACGTGCGTGAATCGGTACGGAGAAGGTGTTGGACCCCGTGCAGGGGGCCGGGCGAACGTTGATCCATGCCGCCGCGCCCGCCCTCACCGCCCTCGTCCACGTCTTCGCCGTCGCCGTCGCCTACGCCCTCTCCCTCTCCGTCGCCCTCGCCCTCGCCCTCGCGGAATCCCTACCGTCGACTTTTCGCCATTCCTGGCACGCGGGCGTTCACGATCGGGAATCTCGTCGCCCGGCTCCCCATGGGCATGTTCAGCGTGAGCGCCGTGATCATGATCGCGGGGACGCGGGGGTCGTACGCGCTCGCGGGCGCCGTCACCGCGACCGGTCTGGCGGCCACTGCGGTCGTCGCGCCCTGGACGGCGCGGCTCGTCGACCGGCACGGACAGGCGCGGATCGCCGTTCCCGCGACCGCGGTCGCCGCGCTCGGCTCGCTCGCGCTGCTGCTGTGCGTCCGGCTCGGGGCGCCGGACTGGACACTCTTCGCGGCGTACGCGGCCACCGCGACCACGCCCAACACGGGAGGCATGTCGCGGGCACGCT
The DNA here is from genome assembly GCF_042728395.1 of Streptomyces sp. NPDC060205. NCBI lineage: Bacteria > Bacillati > Actinomycetota > Actinomycetes > Kitasatosporales > Streptomycetaceae > Streptomyces > Streptomyces sp. NPDC060205. Next base: position 1,205 of record NZ_JBHWZP010000332.1, on the reverse strand, counting down.
GGGCCCATCTCCTCCAAGGGGACCCGGACCGGCTGCACACCGCGAACTCCTTCGAGCAGGCCGTCGACGAACTGTGCTTCATGTGCGGACCCGTGCTGGCCGCGCTGCTGTGCGGGGCGCTCTTCCCGGAAGCCGGCACCCTCGTCGCGGTCGTCCTGCTGCTGACCGGCGTGCTCGTGTTCAGCGCCCAGCGCTCGACGGAACCGCCCGCGCGGGGGCGTACGGGCACTGGGGCGCCGTCGCCGCTCCGGGCGCCCGGCATCCCGCCGCTGCTCATAGGATTCCTGGCCACCGGCGCGGTGTTCGGCTCGATGGAGGTGGTGACGATCGCGTTCGCGGACGCACAGGGGCACCGGGCTGCGGCCGGAGTGGTACTCGCCCTGCAGGCGGCCGGATCGTGTGCGGCGGGGCTGCTGCACGGGGTGCTGCGGCTCGGCGGGGCGGTGGAACGGCGGTTCCTGCTCAGTGTGGGCGCGATGGCTCCGCTGATGTGCCTGCCGCTGCTCGCGGCGACGCTCGGGGGTGGGGGCGGGGGCGGTCTGGTGACGCTCGGCGGCGCGCTGCTGATCGCAGGGATGGCGACCGCGCCGACCATGGTCACGGCGATGACGCTGCTGCAGCACCGGACGCCGGAAGGGCGGCTGAACGAGGGGATGACGTGGGCGGTGACGGGGCTGCTGGGCGGGATCGCCAGCGGGTCCGCCGTGGGTGGGGTCGTGGTGGAGCGGGTGTCTGCTGCGGCCGGTTATGCCGTGCCGGTCGGGGCGGCGGTGGTGGCGCTGCTGATCGCGGTGACGACGGCACGCGGTCCCGAGCGCCCGGGCCCCCCGGCGGCCCGCGCCCCGAAAAACGGGCCGCATGCCACCTGACCGCCCGGTGAGGGCTGATCGCGCCGTTCCCCGCGCCCCTAAAAACAGGCCGCATCCCACCTGACCGCCCGGTGAGGGCTGATCGCGCCGTTCCCCGCGCCCCTAAAAACAGGCCGCATCCCACCTGACCGCCCGGCGGGGGCTAGTCGCGCAGTTCCCCGCGCCCCTAAAGACGGGCCGCATGCCACCTGACCGCCCGGTGAGGGCTGATCGCGCCGTTCCCCGCGCCCCTGAAAGCGGCTGCGCCGCTCCAGGGGCAGCACCGGCCCGCACGGCCCCAAAGCGGCGCAGCCGCTTTTCAGGGGCGCGGGGAACGGCGCGGCCGACCCCCACCGG
>NZ_JBHWZP010000331.1:0-9982 GCF_042728395.1 Streptomyces sp. NPDC060205 | reverse complement strand
GGTCCTCGCCGTTCTGGTCGTCGCGTTCGGCGCGCTCACCGCCTGGCAGATGACGGACCGTTCGGCCGCCGCGGACGACGTGCTGCACAGCAGCCAGCCGCTGAGCGCCGATGCCGCGGACATCTACCGTTCCCTCGCCGCCGCCAACACGGCGGCGTCCAGCGGCTTCCTCGCGGGCGGCCAGGAGACGAAGAGGTCCCGCGACGACTACGAGCGCAACATCGGCCAGGCCGCCGACAAACTGGTGACGGCGGCGGCCAACTCCCAGCCCGGCTCCACCTCGGCGAAGACCATCACCGAGCTGAACACGATGCTTCCCGAGTACAAGGGCCTGGTCGAGCGGGCCCGCGCCAACAACCGGCAGGGCTTCCCCCTCGGCGGCGCCTACCTGCGGTACGCGAACGCGAAGATGCAGATCATGCTCGACGACGCCGAGCGGCTCTACAAGGTGGAGAACCAGCGGCTGCGCTCCGACTACGACGACGCGACGCCCTATCCGTGGATCGCGATCGGCGCCGGCGTCGTGGCCATCGGCGGTCTCGTGTGGGCGCAGCGGCGCAACTACCGCCGGACCAACCGCGTGCTGAACCACGGCCTGGTGGCCGCCACCGCGGCCACCACGGTCGTCCTGCTCTGGCTGGTCGTCGGCCACACCGTCGCCCGCGCCGGGCTGAACGATTCGTACGACCACGGTGTGCGCTCTCTGAACACGCTGAACGACGCCCGGCTCGCCTCGCTCAAGGCCCGCAGCAACGAGAACCTGACGCTGGTCTCCCGCGGCGCGGAGACCAAGGACGTGGTCACCGAAGCCGGGACCAGGACGGTCGACACGTTCGACTATGACTTCGACCAGCGGATGAAGGACCTCACCGCGAAGCTGGCCGCCGCCGAGGACCTCGCCGACGACGCCGCGGGCGTGAAGCCGGTCGAGGCCGCGACGGGCAACATGAAGGTCTGGAAGGAACGGCACGCGGAGGCCCGCGAGCAGGACCAGCTGGGCTACTACCAGAAGGCGCTCGACAAGGTCATCGGCTCGAAGGCCGACAAGCCGACGGGCGAGTGCTTCGACAGCGTGGACACGAATCTGGCGGCCGCGCTCACGCACGAGCGCGCCGAGTTCGAGCGGGCGGCCGGTGACGGCCGGGGCGCGATGAACGGCCTGGTGGTGGGCGCCGCGGTGCTCGCCGTGCTGGCCGCGGCCGGCGCGGTGCTGGGCATCGGGCGCAGGCTGTCGGAGTACCGGTGAGAGGGGGCATGACGATGAACGCACGACGTCTGCGGGCCAGCCTGAAGGGCTGGGGCGGTGTGGCGGCCATGGCGGTCGTCTGTGCCCTGGCGGTGGTCTTCGCACTGCTGCTGCCGGCGACCCAGTCACGCGGGAACGACGCCGAGGACCTCGCCGCGCCGGGTACGGCCAGGGGCGACCAGGTCAGGGCTGCAGAGGATTGCCCCGACCCCGAGAAGCAGAGCCTGTCGCCGTCCTCGGGCGACCAGGACGGCAAGACGGTCCAGAAGATCAAGAAGCGCGGCTACCTGGTCGTCGGTGTCGACCAGAACAGCTACCGCTTCGGCTACCGCGACCCGAACAGCGAGTCGGACAACGCCGAACTGGAGGGCTTCGACATCGACCTCGCGCAGGAGATCGCGGACAAGATCGTCGGAGACAAGCCGAACAACGTCCGCTTCCGGGCCATCCCCACCGATCAGCGCATCAAGGCGATCCAGGGCGAAAAGGTCGACATGGTGGTACGCACCATGACGATCAACTGCAAGCGGCTGGAACAGGTCGCCTTCTCCTCGCCGTACTTCGAGACCGGCCAGCAGGTGCTCGCCCCGAAGAAGTCGGACATCACCGGGCTCGACAAGTCCCTTGCGGACAAACGCATCTGCACGGCGAAGGGCTCGACCGCCTTGGAAGCGGTGAAGGCGGCGAGGACGGCGGGCACCCTCCCTGCGTCCGCCGACTTCGAGGACCGCACCGTGCCGAACCAACTCGACTGTCTGGTACGGCTGCAGCTCGGTGAGGCGGACGCCGTGGTGACCGACGGGGCGCTCGCCGCCAGCCAGGCCGCACAGGACCCGACGGTCGGGCTCAAGGGCAAGCCGTTCACGGACGAGTTCTACGGCGTGGCGATGAAGAAGGGCGCCGACGATTTGGTGCGCCGGGTCAACCAGATCCTGGTGGACTACCGCAAGGACGGGTGGCAGACGTCGTACGACAGGTGGCTCGCCGAGAGCCTCGGTGAGTCGTCCGGGCCGCCTCCGGTCCAGTACAAATGACCATGACACTCCGGTAGTTCCACGGTTGACGCGGATGATTGCGCACCGGGACGACGAGATGAGCGGCGCGGCACGAGCGGTACAGGACAGACCAGCGCGGGCAACAGGAAACGAGGGGTGATCGATGGGCGTCGCGGGACCATCCGGGCCGGTACTGGACCGGGACGAGGTGGACCGTGCGCTGGCGCGGCTCGGCGCGGAGCACGAGGCCATCGAGACCTCGCTCCTCGCCCTCCAGGACCACGCGGGCCGCAGACTCCTCGAAGGTGCCGAGCTGACGGGCACGACCAAGGAACGCTGGAGCACCGCCGAGGCGTCGATCACCCTGCTCTGGTCCTACTTCGACGCGTACGCCGACGCGCTGCGCTCCGCCCGCGAGATCCGCTCCCGCAGACGCTGGTCCAGCCGCGACGACCTCGTGGAACTGACGGAACTGCTGCGCGGGGAGAGCGTCACGGTGGCCGGCAGCGCCTCCGCGACGGCCGCCGCCCCCACGATGGCGGGCACGGGCCGGCTGAGCGAGCGCTTCACCCTCGCCGAACTCGTCGAGCGGATGAACGAGTTGTACGCGACCTCGCTGGACATGGTCGTCACGGCCGACGCCGTCTGGTCGGCGCTGCCCGCGCGGATAGATTTACTGGCCGCGGAGCTGCAGCGCACCCGCAGGCTCGCGCACTCCGTGGGCGTACGGCCCGGTGAGCACCCCTCGGGCGACGACCTGGAGCGCATCACCCGCACCCTGACGTCGCTGCGCGAGCAGGTGGTGTCCGACCCGCTGGCCTTCTGGACGCCCGCGCAGGGCAGTTCGGCGCCGGGCGGCGGCCGTCCCGACACGACACGCTACGACCGCGAGGCGCGCGCCCTGGAAGAGGTGCGCCGCGAGATCGACGCCGTGCTCACCGTGCGGCAGGACGCCGAGGCGCGGCTGGTGCGGCTGCGGGACGTGCTGAGCCGCGCGGACCGCACACTGGCCGAGGCGAGGAGCGCGCGCGGCGAGGTGCTGGCGAAGATCGCCGCCTCCGAGGTGCCCGCGGTGAGCGGCCCGCCGACCGCGCTGCAGGAACAGCTCGCGATGGCCTCCGAGTACCGCAGGCACGCGCAGTGGCACCGCCTCTCTCCCCTGCTGGAGTCCCTGGAGGAGAAGGCCGAGGACGAACTGCTGCGCGCCCGCGAGCAGTTGACCGCGGTCACCGCGCCGCTCGCGGTCCGCGCGGAGCTGCGCGGCCGGCTCGACGCGTACAAGGCGAAGGTCGCACGGCACGGTTTCGCGGAGGATCCGCTGCTGGTGGAGCGGTACGACGCGGCGCGCCGCATGCTGTGGAGCGCGCCCTGCGACCTGCGCGTGGCGGAACAGGCGGTGCTGCGCTATCAGCAGGCGGCCGCCGAAGTACTGGTGCCGAGGGTCCCCGGGAACGGCGGGCCGCAGGACCGGAGGGGGGAGTCATGAGTCAGCCGAACGAGAGCCGGCCGAGTCAGGAGAGTCAGCAGAAACAGTGTCAGCGGCCCGGCTGCCCCGGGTCGTACGAGGACATGGGCGGCGGCGAGCTGTACTGCGACACCTGCGGTCTGGCGCCGGTCGTCTCCTCGACCGGCATGGTGGGTTCGCCGCCGACCGGGATCACGGCGGGTGGCAGGGGCTCGCGGGGTTCGGGCAGCGGGAGTTCGCGCTCGGGCTCCCGTGCGTCCGCGCGTTCCACGTCGCGTTCCGCGCAGTCCCGGCGTTCGGTGTCGGGCCGCCTCTCGCGGGCCGTGTCGGGGCGGTCGACGGGCCGTTCGGTGTCGGTGCGCAGTTCCGGTTCGGCGGCCGGTTCCTCCAGCCGCGGCCGGCTCGGCGTCGGTCTCGTACAGGTGCCGGACGTACCGCGGCCCGATCCGCACGCGATGGTGCAGGAGAACCCCGAGGTTCCGGAGCGGAAGCGATTCTGCTCGCGGTCCGACTGCGGGGCCCCGGTGGGGCGTTCGCGCGGGGAGCGGTCCGGGCGCACGGAGGGGTTCTGCACCAAGTGCGGCCACCCGTACTCGTTCGTGCCGAAGCTGCGGACCGGCGACATCGTGCACGGCCAGTACGAGGTCATGGGCTGTCTCGCGCACGGCGGGCTCGGCTGGGTCTATCTGGCCGTCGACCGGGCGGTGTCCGACCGTTGGGTGGTCCTCAAGGGCCTCCTCGACACGGGCGACCAGGACGCCATGGCCGCCGCGATCTCCGAGCGCCGCTTCCTCGCCGAGATCGAGCACGCGAACATCGTGCGGATCTACAACTTCGTGGAGCACCTCGACCAGCGGACCGGGTCCCTCGACGGCTACATCGTCATGGAGTACGTCGGCGGCAAGTCCCTCAAGGAGATCGCCAACGACCGCCGCACCCCGGCCGGCAAGCGCGACCCGCTGCCCGTGGAGCAGGCCTGCGCGTACGGCATCGAGGCGCTGGAGGCGCTCGGTCATCTGCACAGCCGCAATCTCCTGTACTGCGACTTCAAGGTCGACAACGCGATACAGACCGAGGACCAGCTCAAGCTGATCGACATGGGCGCGGTGCGCAGGATGGACGACGACGAGTCGGCCATCTACGGCACGGTCGGCTACCAGGCCCCTGAGGTCGCCGACGTGGGCCCCTCGGTCGCCTCCGACCTGTACACGGTCGCCCGCACCCTGGCGGTGATGACCTTCGACTTCCAGGGCTACACGAACGTGTTCGTGGACTCCCTGCCCGACCCCGACAACATCGAGGTCTTCCGCACCTACGAGTCCTTCTACCGGCTGCTCGTACGGGCCACCGACCCCGACCCGGCCCGCCGGTTCGCCTCCGCGCAGGAGATGGCCGAGCAGCTCACGGGGGTGCTGCGCGAGGTCGTCGCCGTGCAGACGGGCCGGCCGCGGCCCGCGCTGTCCACGCTGTTCGGACCCGAACTGAAGGTCACGGACACGGAGTTGTTCGGCAGGCTGAGCGGCGACGTGTCACGGCTGGGCGTCCGCGTGGAGCCCGTACGCGAGAAGCGGGGGAAGCGGCTGAGGAAGGGCGCGCCCGTCGGGGCGAACGGCTCACCGCCGTTGACCGCCGGAGGGTACGCATCACCGGCTCCGCAGGCCGCGGCGAACGGTTCGCCGCACCTGGCTGCGGCGGGGACGAACGGCTCGCCGAACGCGCCGGCGACGACGGGGACGGGGGCGAACGGTTCGCCCCTCCTGGCGCCCGCCGCGGCCTCCCTCGTCAAACCGCTGAACACCCCGGCCGCCTCGCTCGCGCTCCCGGTCCCCCATGTCGACCCCGGCGATCCGAACGCCGGCTTCCTGGCCGGTCTGATGACGTCCGCGCCCGGGGAGCTGATCAGCGCCCTGCAGTCGGCGCCCGCCGGCTCCCCCGAACTGCGGCTGCGCGAACTGCGGGCCCGTCTGGAGCTGGGTGAACTGGACCACGCGACCAGGGCGCTCGAAACACTGGAGACGGACCACCCCGACGACTGGCGGGTCGTCTGGTACCGCGGCGTCGCGGCGCTCGCGGCCGGCGACCACGAGGTGGCGGCGGTGTCCTTCGACGCGATCTACGACGCGTTCCCCGGTGAGCCCGCGCCCAAGCTGGCCCTCGGCCTGTGCGCGGAGGTCCTCGGGCAGCTGGACAACGCCGCCGAGTACTACCGCCTGGTGTGGACGACCGACCCGAGTTATGTGAGCGCCGCGTTCGGCCTGGCCCGCGTCCAGCTCGCGGCGGGCGACCGCACCGGCGCCGTACGGACGCTGGAGTCGGTGCCGGAGTCCTCGATCCACTACACGGCGGCGCGGGTCGCCGCGGTCCGGGCGCGGCTGAGGCAGCGCCTGGCCGAGGCCGCTCCGCGCCCGCCGGGGGTGCTGGGGGCTCCTGCCGGGGCTCCGGGGGCTTCTGTGGCTCCTGGGACTTCCGGGGGCCCTGTGGCGCCGTTCCTGGACGACCTGACCTCGGCCGCGGCCCAGGTCGAGGCACTGGACGGGTACGGCCTGGACGCGGTGCGCCGCGAGCAGTTGTCCACAGAGGTCCTTGGCTGCGCCCTGGACTGGGTACTCTCCGGTATCCAGGGTTCCGCCCCGTCGAACACGGGTGCGCGGACCGTACTGCTCGGCAGTGACCTGGACGAGCGGGGCCTGCGCTTCGGACTGGAGCGTTCGTACCGGACACTGGCCCGGCTCGCCCAGGGTGGCGAGGAGAGGATCGATCTGGTGGAGCGCGCCAACCGCTACCGCCCCCGGACGTGGGTGTAATTCATGTCGCAGATGCCCCAACTGGCCGCCTGCCCCAGCTGTGAGGAACCGCTGGAGTCGGGAGACCGCTTCTGCGGTGCGTGCGGCTACGACCTGTCGGCCGTACCGGCGCCGCCGGACGACCACCCCACGATCACCATGAACGGCTCGGCGCCACGGCCTCCTTCGGCCGCGGCCGAGGCGGCGCCCGCGGCGCCCGCGGCCCCGGTGACCGCCGTGGACTGGCCCGTCGCGCCCGAGGCCGACAGCTCGGGCACCCCGGCGGCCGTGGTCCTGCCCGCGGACATCGAGGGCCGCGAGTCGGGCGGCTCCGACAGCCCCGGCGTCCGGTTCGACCGCCCCGCCGGGTCGCCCGCCCCGCCGCACGCGCAGTCGTCCGCCCTGCCACCGGAACGGCCGCAGGCGCAGGGCCACGCCCGGCCGCCGGGCCACCCGCCGGCCCCGGCCCACGCGCCGGCCCGCCCCGCTGCGGAACCGGACGAGTACCCGCTCGCCGCGCCGCTGCCGCCCGAGATCCCGGCGGACGAACTGCCGACCGTCGAGGTGCCCACGATCGAGGCGTCGCCCGCCGACCCGCGGACGGCCGACCTCGTGACGCCCGCCGCCGGTCTGAAGGTCTGCGTGGCGTGCCGCGCCGGCCAGGTCGACCGGGACGGCTACTGCGAGAACTGCGGCCACGCGCAGCCGCGCGAACGCGACCACATGGAACAGGAGCTGGACGCGGTCGCCGCGGTCAGCGACCGCGGGCTGCGCCACCACCGCAACGAGGACGCGTTCACGGTGTCCGCGACCGCGCTGCCCGACGGTGCGCCCGCGGTCGTCGCGATCGTCTGCGACGGCGTCTCCTCGGCGACCCGCCCCGACGAGGCCTCCCTGGCGGCCTCCCGCGCCGCGAACGAGTCGCTGCTCGCGGCCCTGCCCTGCGGTACGCACCCGCAGCAGGCCATGCACGACGCGATCCTGGCCGCCGCCGAGGCGGTCAACTCCCTCGCGGACCCCGCCGCCCCCTCCCACGAGCACCAGCCGCATGTGAACGCCCCGGCCTGCACGCTCGTCGGCGCCGTCGTCACCCCCACCCTGCTGGTCGTCGGCTGGGTCGGCGACAGCCGCGTCTACTGGGTGCCCGTCGACCGGTCGGCACCGCCCGCCCGGCTCACCGAGGACGACTCCTGGGCGGCGCAGATGGTCGCCGCGGGCCTGATGAACGAGGCCGAGGCGTACGCGGACGAGCGCGCCCACGCCATCACGGGGTGGCTCGGCGCGGACTCGTACGAACTGGAGCCGCACACCGCTTCCTTCAAGCCGGACCGGCCCGGAGTGGTCGTGGTCTGCACCGACGGACTGTGGAACTACGCCGAGGGCGCCGAGGAGATGGCCGAGGTCGTCCCGGCCGACGCCGCCGAACGGCCGCTGCACTGCGCCCAGGTCCTGGTGGGCCACGCCCTGGACGGCGGTGGCCACGACAACGTAACAGTGGCCGTCCTTCCGTTCCCGGCGCCGCAACAAGGGGCAGGATCGGCCTAAGAGGCCCAAGCGGTACGAAACGGTAGAGACGGCAGTGACGGTGGGGACGACTGGGACGGCGCGGGCCTCGGCCCGGTCGGGACCGGAGGGGACCGGTCCGCCCACCGACATCACCCACGACCTGTGGGAGTCCTGAGGGGGAGCAGAGAACGCATGGCCAATTTCTCGAAGTCGAACGTGCCGCAGTTCTCGGTGGAGGTCTACCAGAACGAGTACCTGCCGGAGGGCGGCCGCGAGGTCAACGCGATCGTGACGGTCACCTCCACCGGCGGCGGCACGGTCGGGAGTGCCGTCGCGGCACCCCATCTGTACACACCGGGACAGAGCCCGGACGCGGCCGTGGCGATCATGGTCGACTGTTCCGGGTCCATGGACTACCCGCCGACCAAGATGCGCGGCGCCAGGGACGCGACGGCCGCCGCGATCGACGCCCTGCGGGACGGCGTGCACTTCGCGGTGATCGGCGGGACGCACGTGGCCAAGGAGGTCTACCCGGGCAACGGCGAACTGGCAGTCGCCGACGCGCGGACCCGTGAGCAGGCCAAGCAGTCGCTGCGCAAGCTCAGCGCGGGCGGCGGCACCGCGATCGGCACCTGGCTGAAGCTGGCCGACCGGCTGCTGTCCTCGGCGGACGTCACCATCCGGCACGGCATCGTGCTCACCGACGGCCGCAACGAACACGAGTCGCCCGAGGACCTCAAAGCCGCCCTGGACGCCTGCGCCGGCCGCTTCACCGCGGACGCCCGGGGCGTCGGCACGGACTGGGAAGTGAAAGAAGTCACGGGCATCGCGTCCGCACTGCTCGGCACCGCCGACATCGTCGCCGATCCGGCGGGCCTGTCCGCCGACTTCACGCAGATGATGGAGACGGCCATGGGCAAGGAGGTCGCGGACGTGGCGCTGCGGCTGTGGACCCCGGTCGGCACCTCCATCAGGTTCGTCAAGCAGGTCGCGCCGACGGTCGAGGCGCTGACCGACCGCCGCACCGAGGCGGGCCCGCGCGCCGGGGACTACCCCACGGGCTCCTGGGGCGACGAGTCCCGCGACTACCACGTCTGCGTGGAGGTGCCTGAGGCCGGCCTCGGGCAGGAGATGCTCGCCGCCCGGGTCTCCCTGGTGATCCCGCACGGCGACGGCACCGCCCAGACCCTGGGCGCGCAGGGGCTCGTACGGGCCGTGTGGACCGACGACATGACGGCGTCCACGTCGATCAATCCGCAGGTCGCGCACTACACGGGTCAGGCGGAACTGGCGCAAGCCATCCAACAGGGCCTGGATGCGCGCAAAGCGGGAGATGCCGACGGGGCGACGGCGAAACTGGGCCGCGCGGTTCAGCTCGCGAGTGCCTCCGGAAACGCGGATACGGCGAAACTGCTTGCGAAGGTGGTGGACGTGGTCGATGCCGCGGCGGGTACTGTGCGATTGAAGGCGAAGGTCGCGGAGGCCGACGAGATGACTCTCGAAACACGGTCCACAAAGACTGTTCGTGTAAAGAAGTAGCGCAGTGCACAGGCACTACGCGCACAGTACGTAGCGAAACGCGAGCATCACGCACGCCGTTCTGCACGATTTACGGTCCCCGGTGGGCCGGACATGAGAGGGGGAAGCGCCGACATGCCGACCTGCCCGAACGGACACCAGTCGGGTTCCGACGACTGGTGCGAGGTCTGCGGTCACCGCATGGCCGGTGCCGTGCCCCCGCCACCTCCGCCGCCGCCCCCGGCGGCCGGTTACGGCTACCCGCCGCCCGGCCGGGGCGGCCGGCCGCACCTGTCCGCGGTGCCCGACCCGGCGCCCGAGGCGGAGCTGTGCCCGCAGTGCCGCACCCCGCGCGAGGGCGGGGCGCCGTTCTGCGAGGAGTGCCGGTGGAACTTCCTGACGAACACCGCGACCTCGTACACCCCCGCCGCGCCGCGTCCCCCGGGGCCGGGCCCGGGCGGTCCGGGTC
>NZ_JBHWZP010000330.1:0-9994 GCF_042728395.1 Streptomyces sp. NPDC060205 | reverse complement strand
CATGGCGAACTACACCGCCGCCGACGTCAAGAAGCTCCGTGAGCTCACGGGCGCCGGCATGATGGACTGCAAGAAGGCGCTGGACGAGGCCGACGGCAACGTCGACAAGGCCGTCGAGGCGCTGCGCATCAAGGGCCAGAAGGGCGTCGCCAAGCGCGAGGGCCGCTCCGCCGAGAACGGCGCCGTGGTTTCCATCATCGCCGACGACAACACCTCCGGTGTCCTGGTCGAGCTGAAGTGCGAGACGGACTTCGTCGCCAAGGGCGAGAAGTTCCAGGCCGTCGCCAACCAGATCGCCGAGCACGCCGCCGCGACCTCCCCGGCCGACATCCAGGCGCTCCTCGCCTCGGAGATCGAGTCCGGCAAGTCGGTCCAGGCGTTCGTCGACGAGGCCAACGCGAACCTGGGCGAGAAGATCGTCCTCGACCGCTTCGCCCAGTTCTCCGGCACCTACGTGACCGCGTACATGCACCGCACCATGCCCGACCTGCCCCCGCAGATCGGTGTCCTGGTCGAGCTGGACAAGGCCGACGCCGGTCTTGCCAAGGGCATCGCGCAGCACATCGCCGCCTTCGCGCCGAAGTACCTCTCCCGTGAGGACGTTCCGGCCGAGGTCGTCGAGTCCGAGCGCCGCGTCGCCGAGGAGACCACGCGCGCCGAGGGCAAGCCCGAGGCCGCGCTCCCGAAGATCGTCGAGGGTCGCGTCAACGGCTTCTTCAAGGAGGCCACCCTCCTCGGTCAGCCGTACGCGCTCGACAACAAGAAGTCCGTCCAGAAGGTTCTGGACGAGGCCGGTGTCACCCTGAAGCGCTTCTCGCGCATCAAGGTCGGCATCTGAGTCCGTACCGCGATCGACGCGCGATCCCGCTAGGGTCGACAGCAGTCGTCCGTGTCGGTCGCGCAGACCGTCACGCGCGGGCGTGAACGGACGACAGCAGATCAGACGAGGAGGCCATTGCCGCGCATGGGATGCGAACAACACCCCACCGGCAGTGGCCTTCTTCGTATGTGCGACCCGTATGTGCGACACGTAGAAGAGGCGAGATCTCCATGACCACCACCAAGGCCGCCGACAAGGACGAAAAGAGCGACACCGGCAAGGGCTCCGGCCGCTTTCTGCTGAAGCTTTCCGGTGAGGCGTTCGCCGGTGGCGGAGCGCTCGGCGTCGACCCCGACGTGGTGCACAAGATGGCCCGGGAGATCGCCGCGGTGGTCCGCGGCGGTGCCCAGATCGCCGTCGTCATCGGGGGTGGCAACTTCTTCCGGGGAGCCGAGCTCCAGCAGCGCGGCATGGACCGGGCCCGCTCCGACTACATGGGCATGCTCGGCACCGTCATGAACTGCCTCGCCCTCCAGGACTTCCTGGAGAAGGAGGGCATCGACTCGCGCGTGCAGACCGCCATCACCATGGGGCAGGTCGCCGAGCCGTACATCCCGCTGCGCGCCGTGCGGCACCTGGAGAAGGGCCGTGTGGTGATCTTCGGCGCCGGGATGGGCATGCCGTACTTCTCCACGGACACCACCGCCGCCCAGCGCGCTCTGGAGATCGACGCCGAAGCGCTGCTGATGGGCAAGAACGGTGTGGACGGGGTCTACGACTCCGACCCCAAGACCAACCCCGCAGCGGTCAAGTTCGACGCGCTCAGTTATGGCGAGGTCATCACCCGCGACCTGAAGGTCGCCGACATGACCGCGATCACGCTGTGCCGTGACAACAAGCTCCCGATCCTCGTCTTCGAGCTTCTCGCCGAGGGCAATATCGCTCGGGCGGTCAAGGGTGAGAAGATCGGCACGCTTGTGGGTGACCAGGGCAGTCGGGCCTGACCGGGGGATGGACAATGTCCTGCCGGTCGGGAACCGTTCAGGAATAAGACGCGACGCAGCCGGCCGCCTAACCGCCAGGGAACCGCAGCCGGGCCTACTCAAGACACGCAGGAGCAAGTGGTGATCGAAGAGACCCTCCTCGAAGCCGAGGAGAAGATGGAGAAGGCCGTCGTGGTCGCCAAGGAGGACTTCGCCGCGATCCGCACCGGCCGTGCGCACCCGGCGATGTTCAACAAGATCGTGGCGGACTACTACGGCGCGTTGACCCCGATCAACCAGCTGGCCTCGTTCTCGGTGCCCGAGCCGCGTATGGCCGTGGTGACCCCGTTCGACAAGAGCGCGATGCGCAACATCGAGCAGGCGATCCGCGACTCCGACCTCGGCGTCAACCCGAGCAACGACGGCAACATCATCCGGGTGGTGTTCCCCGAGCTCACCGAGGAGCGCCGCAAGGACTACATCAAGGTGGCCCGCACCAAGGCCGAGGACTCCAAGATCTCGATCCGTTCCGTCCGCCGCAAGGCCAAGGACGGCATCGACAAGCTGATCAAGGACGGCGAGGTCGGCGAGGACGAGGGCCGCCGTGCGGAGAAGGAGCTCGACGACACCACCGCGAAGTACGTCGCGCAGGTGGACGAGCTGCTCAAGCACAAGGAAGCAGAGCTGCTCGAAGTCTGATGAACGACTCTTCCTGGGGGGCGCCGCCACAAGCCGGGTACTGGGGGCCGTCCGACCGGGGGCCTGTCCAGGGGGATGCCCCGGCGGGTCCCGCGTACGATGCGCATCACGCGCAGCAGACTCGCCCCATGCCCATCGTGCCCGACGTACCCGCGCATGGCGGAGACCAGGATGACGACCGGGGGGCCGCTCGGACGGGCGGCCCCCTGTTCCGCGACGAGACGCCGCCACCGTCGACGCCGCCGCCGTTCCAGACTTCGTCGCAGCATCCGCAGCATCCGCAGCATCCGCAGCATCCGCTGAATCAGCAGGAGCCCATGACCAGCGCCGCACAGCCCGCACCCGCGCCGCAGAAGAAGAGCGCGGGCCGCGACCTCGGTGCTGCCATAGGGGTCGGGGTCGGACTCGGCGTGGTGATCGTCGCGTCGCTGTTCGTCGTCAAGGCCGTCTTCGTCGGCGTCATAACGGTCGCTGTCGTCGTCGGGCTGTGGGAGCTCACATCGAGGCTCGCGGAGCGCAAGGACATCAAGGCGCCGCTCGTGCCGCTGGCGGTGGGCGGTGCGGCGATGGTCGTCGCCGGCTACGTCCGCGGGCCCGAGGGCGCCTGGGTGGCCATGGCGCTCACCGCGCTCGCGGTCCTGGTCTGGCGGATGACGGAACCGCCCGAGGGATACCTCAAGGACGTCACCGCGGGCGTCTTCGCGGCCTTCTACATCCCGTTCCTCGCCACCTTCGTGGCGATGATGCTCACCGCGGACGACGGCGCGTGGCGGGTCCTCACGTTCCTGCTGCTGGCCGTGGTCAGCGACACGGGCGCGTACGCCGTCGGGTGGCGCTTCGGCACGCACAAGCTGGCCCCGCGCATCAGCCCCGGCAAGACCCGCGAGGGCCTGCTCGGCGCCGTCGCCTTCGCGATGGTGGCGGGCGCGCTGTGCATGCAGTTCCTCATCGACGACGGCACCTGGTGGCAGGGCCTGATCGTCGGCTTCGCGGTCGCGGCCAGCGCCACGCTCGGCGACCTCGGCGAGTCGATGATCAAGCGCGACCTGGGCATCAAGGACATGGGCACCCTGCTCCCGGGCCACGGCGGGATCATGGACCGACTGGACTCGCTGCTGCCCACCGCCCCTGTGGTGTGGCTGCTGCTGGTGCTCTTCGTCGGATCGGGCTGACCGGACCGAGTACCGCGTCATCCAGGGACCCCCGGCCGATCACGGCCGGGGGTCTTCGGCGTCCGGGCCCTGCGGGCAGTACCAAGCCCCTACGGGGAGTACGGGCCCCTACGGAGAGTGTCGGCCCCTACGGGGAGTACGGGCTCTACGGGGCGTACTCGTGCGGCCGACCGCCCTGCCACTTCACCCACCGCGGGTCGTCCAGCAGCTCCCAGGCGTCGTCCGGCAGGCCCGCCCGGCGCAGGAACTCGACCAGGTCGGTGTCGCTGTGGGCGAGCCCGAAGACCTGGCCGTGGATGGTGACCCGGCGCCCCCGGGCGCCCGTCATGCGGTGCACGACGATGGGCGCCGCGTTCGTCCCGCTCGTCTCGCTCATCCCGCCCGTCCCGCTCGTGTTCTCGCCTTGCGGCCGTTCGCCGTTCACAGCACACCCAGATCGTTGTCGGGCCGGCAGTAGGGGCACGCGCTGATGCCGTCCTCCGTGATCGCCCGGAGCGCCTGCTCGCGGGGCAGCGGTCTGGTGTTCTTGCCGGCCATGCCGCAGTCGCTCGTATGGACGGCCTCGGGGGCGGGTCTGCCGCCCGCTCTGCGCAGGGCGAGCTTCCAGCCGGGCGTGGGCGAGGGCGGTGTGCGCGCGGCACGGACAGCGGCTGCCTCCTGACGTTCGAGCTCGGCGATGGTGTCGTCCGTGCGGCGCAGCTGCCAGGCCAGCCATTCGCGGACGCTGCGCAGACGATCCAGACGAGACACTTTATCGGACACGCGTTCGATTCTAGGTCCAAGGGTGGCCTAGATGGCAACGCGAGCGGTGGAAGAAGCCTCTGAGAGTCGGTGGAAGAGGCCACTGAAACCGTCCGGGGCCGTGCAGGGGCCGTCCAGGGGTGGTGGGGTCGGCGACCACCTCGTGCGGCCGCCCTCCCCCGAAACCTCGCGGCTCCGGTCACACGAATCGATCTGCGACACTGGTACAGCCATGCCTAAGCCCGGAGAACTCACATTCGTCGCCCCCCGCGGAGCCAAGAAGCCGCCGCGGCACCTTGCCGATCTCACGCCTGCCGAGCGTAAAGAGGCCGTTGCCGCGGTCGGTGAGAAGCCGTTTCGTGCCAAACAGCTCTCGCAGCACTACTTCTCGCGGTTCGCGCACGATCCCGAGCAGTGGACCGACATCCCTGCCGGCTCGCGCGCCAAGCTGCAGGAAGCGCTGCTGCCCGAGCTGATGACGGTCGTGCGGCATCTGTCCACCGATGCCGACACCACCCGCAAGACCCTCTGGCGGCTCTTCGACGGCACGCTCGTCGAGTCCGTGCTGATGCGCTACCCGGACCGGGTCACGATGTGCATCAGTTCGCAGGCCGGCTGCGGGATGAACTGCCCGTTCTGCGCGACGGGACAGGCCGGTCTCGACCGGAACCTGTCGACCGGCGAGATCGTGCACCAGATCGTCGACGGCATGCGGGCGCTGCGCGACGGGGAGATCCCCGGCGGCCCGGCGCGGCTCAGCAACATCGTCTTCATGGGCATGGGCGAGCCGCTCGCCAACTACAAGCGGGTCGTCCAGTCCATCCGGGCGCTCACCGACCCGGAGCCGGACGGGCTCGGGCTCTCGCAGCGTGGGATCACCGTCTCGACCGTCGGTCTCGTCCCCGCGATCAACCGGTTCGCCGACGAGGGCTTCAAGTGCCGTCTCGCCATCTCCCTGCACGCACCGGACGACGAGCTGCGCGACACCCTCGTACCGGTCAACACGCGGTGGAAGGTACGGGAAGTGCTGGACGCGGGCTGGGAGTACGCGGCCAGGTCGGGGCGCCGGCTCTCCATCGAGTACGCGCTCATCCGGGACATCAACGACCAGGCGTGGCGCGGTGACCGGCTCGGGCGGATGCTCAAGGGCAAGCCGGTGCATGTGAACCTGATCCCGCTGAACCCGACGCCCGGCTCCAAGTGGACCGCCTCGCGGCCCGAGGACGAGAAGGCGTTCGTCGAGGCGATCGCCGCTCATGGGGTGCCGGTCACCGTCCGGGACACCCGTGGCCAGGAGATCGACGGGGCGTGCGGACAGCTCGCGGCCACCGAGCGGTAGTCTGGCGCACAGACACGTACATCTTCATATTCCGACAGGGGAGCGCCACAGCGCTGAGAGTGCGGGACAGCCCGCAGACCCTCTGAACCTCGCCCAGGTCATTCTGGGTAGGAAGTTCGGGCACTACTCAAGCTGTTGCGCCCTGCCCGGGAGCCGTTCGCGGTCCCGGGCAGGGCCGCGTCTCTTCCTGGTCAACCCAGGAGGAATCGAGTGAGCAACAAGAGCAGCATCTTCAGGATCACCGCCGTGGTCGCGGCCGGCGGTCTCGGCCTCGCCGCGCTCAGCGCGTGCGGGTCGTCCGACTCGGGGAGCGGCGACGAGGGCTCCGGGTCCAAGACCGTCACCCTCGTCAGCCATGACTCCTTCGCGTACACCAAGGACGTGCTGAAGGCGTTCGAGAAGGAGTCCGGGTACAAGGTCCGGGTCCTCAAGGACGGCGATGCCGGGCAGGCCGTCAACAAGGCGATCCTCACCAAGGACAACCCGCAGGGAGACGTCTTCTTCGGCGTCGACAACACCCTGCTCTCCCGCGCGCTCGACAACGGACTCTTCCAGTCGTACGAGGCCGAGGGCGCCGACGGCATCAAGGCCGAGTACCGGGTCGACCAGGACAAGCACCGGGTCACGCCCATCGACTCCGGAGACATCTGCGTCAACTACGACAAGGCCTGGTTCAGCGAGCACAAGGTGGCCGTGCCGACGTCCTTCGACGATCTGATCAAGCCCGCGTACAAGGACCTGCTCGTCACCGAGAACGCCTCGACCTCCTCGCCCGGCCTCGGCTTCCTGCTCGGCACCGCCGCCCAGTACGGCGACGACGGCTGGGAGGGCTACTGGAAGAAGCTCAAGGCCAACGGCGTGAAGGTCGTCGACGGCTGGGAGCAGGCCTACAACGAGGAGTTCTCCGGGTCCGCCGGCGGCAAGAAGGCCAAGGGCGACAGGCCGCTCGTCGTCTCGTACGCCTCCTCGCCGCCCGCCGAGGTCATCTACGCCGACCCCAAGCCCAAGACCGCCCCGACCGGTGTCGCGGACGGCACCTGCTTCCGCCAGGTCGAGTACGCGGGCCTGCTGAGCAACGCGAAGAACAGCAAGGGCGGCAAGGCGCTCATCGACTTCCTGGTCGGCAAGCAGTTCCAGGAGGACATGCCGCTCAACATGTTCGTCTACCCGGTGATCGAGGGCGCCGAGGTGCCCGACGCGTTCACGCAGTACGGTCCCGCCGCCGCGAACCCCGAGACCCTGGACCCCGCCAGGATCGCCGACAACCGTGACGAGTGGGTCAAGTCATGGACCTCGCTCGTACTGAAGTAGAGGCCGGCGCGCGCCCCCGGTCTCCGCGGTCTTCGCGGTCTGCGCGCCGGGGGAGCGTGGCGCGGCTCGGGCTCATGGCCGTGCCCGCCGCGTTCTTCGGGGTGTTCTTCGCCTATCCGGTCGTGGCCATCACCGCCCGCGGGCTGAAGGTCGACGGGGTCTGGCGGTTCGGGCGGATCGCGGACGTGCTCGGACAGCCCGACATCCGGCACGTCCTGTGGTTCACGACCTGGCAGGCGCTCGCCTCGACCGCGCTCACCCTGCTGGTCGCGCTCCCCGGCGCGTACGTCTTCGCGCGCTTCGAGTTCAGGGGCAAGCAGATCCTGCGGGCGGTCGTCACCGTGCCGTTCGTGCTGCCCACGCTCGTCGTGGGCACCGCCTTCCTGGCGCTGCTCGGGCGGGGCGGGCTCCTGGACGAGCTGTGGGGCGTACGCCTGGACACCACCGTCTGGGCCATCCTGCTCGCGCACGTCTTCTTCAACTACGCGGTCGTCGTCCGCACGGTCGGCGGCCTCTGGTCGCAGCTCGACCCGCGGCAGGAGGAGGCCGCCCGGGTGCTCGGCGCCTCCCCGTTCGCGGCGTGGCGCAGGGTGACGCTCCCGGCGCTCGGCCCGGCCGTGGCCGCCGCCGCGCTCATGGTGTTCCTCTTCACCTTCACCTCCTTCGGTGTCGTGCAGATCCTCGGCGGCCCCACCTTCTCCACCCTCGAAGTCGAGATCTACCGGCAGACCTCGGAAATCTTCGACCTCTCGACGGCCGCCGTGCTGACCCTCGTCCAGTTCGTCGCGGTGGGCGCGATCCTCGCCGTCCACGCCCGGACCGTACGGCGGCGGGAGACCGCCCTGCGGCTGGTGGACGCAGGCGCGACCGCGCGCCCGCCGCGCGGGGCGGGGCAGTGGGCGCTGCTCGCGGGCGTCCTCGGCTCCATCGCCGTCCTGCTCGTGCTGCCGCTCGCCGTCCTCGTCGAGCGCTCGCTCGACGCCCCCGGCTTCGGCTACTACAAGGCGCTCACCCGCAACGAGGGCAGCCTCTTCCTCGTCCCGCCGATCGACGCCGTCGGCAACTCGCTGCGGTACGCCTTCGCCGCCACCGCCATCGCCCTGCTGATCGGCGGACTCGCCGCCGCCGCCCTCACCCGGCGGGACACCGGACGCCTCGGACGACTCGTCCGCGGCTTCGACGCGCTCCTCATGCTGCCGCTCGGCGTCTCCGCCGTGACCGTCGGCTTCGGCTTCCTCATCGCGCTCGACGAGCCGCCGCTGGACCTGCGGAGCACCTGGATCCTGGTGCCGCTCGCGCAGGCGCTGGTGGGCGTCCCCTTCGTCGTACGGACCATGCTGCCGGTGCTGCGCGCGGTGGACGGACGGCTGCGCGAGGCCGCGGCGGTGCTCGGCGCCTCGCCCTGGCGGGTGTGGCGCGAGGTCGATCTGCCGATGGTGCGGCGGGCTCTGCTGATCGCGGCCGGGTTCGCCTTCGCGGTGTCGCTGGGCGAGTTCGGCGCGACCGTCTTCATCGCACGGCCCGACAACCCGACCCTGCCGGTCGCCGTGGCGCGGCTGCTCGGACGGGCCGGGGACCTCAACTACGGGCAGGCCATGGCCCTGTCGACCATCCTGATGCTGGTGTGCGCGGTGGCGCTGCTGGTGCTCGAACGCCTGCGCACCGACCTTCGTTCCGACCGGACGGGAGAGTTCTGACGATGCTCAAGCTCGATGGGGCCACCGTACGGTTCGGGGGGCGGGCCGTGCTCGACGACGTCGGACTCGATGTCGCCGAGCACGAGATCGTGTGCGTCCTCGGGCCCAGTGGCAGCGGCAAGTCGACGCTGCTGCGGGCCGTCGCGGGGCTCCAGCGGCTGGACGACGGGCGGGTCTTCCTGGACGGCCGCGACCTCGACGGCGTGCCCGCGCACAAGCGGGGGGTCGGCCTGATGTTCCAGGACCACCAGTTGTTCCCGCAGCGCGACGTGGCCGGAAACGTGGCCTTCGGGCTGCGGATGCACGGGGAGTCCAAGCGGCAGCAGGCGCTGAGGGCGGGGGAGTTGCTGGCGCTCGTGGGGCTGCCGGGCGCGCAGGGGCGGGCCGTCGCCTCCCTCTCCGGGGGTGAGCAGCAGCGGGTCGCGCTCGCCCGTGCGCTGGCTCCCCGGCCCCGGCTGCTCATGCTCGACGAGCCGCTCGGTCAGCTGGACCGCTCGCTGCGCGAACGGCTCGTGGTGGAACTGCGCGAGCTCTTCGGCGAGTTGGGCACGACCGTGCTCGCGGTCACGCACGACCAGGGTGAGGCCTTCGCGCTCGCCGACCGGGTCGTCGTGATGCGCGACGGGCGGATCGCCCAGTCGGGTACGCCACTTGAGGTCTGGCAGCGGCCGGCCGACGAGTTCGTGGCGCGCTTCCTCGGCTTCGAGAACGTCACCGGGGCGGTCGTCTCCGGGGAGGCCGCGGACACGCCGTGGGGCAAGCTGCCGGTGCCCTCGGGGACTCCGCAGGGGGAGGTCACGCTGCTCGTGCGGCCCGCGGGGGTACGGCTCGTACCGGTCGCGGAGGGGCTGCCGTGCACGGTGGCCGCGCGGACGTTCCGGGGGACGCATGTCGCTGTGCAGCTGCAGGCGGAGGGGGCGCCGCGGTTGGAGGCGGCGTGTGCGCTGCGGGATGCGCCGGAGGCGGGGGAGGGGGTTGGGGTGGCCTTCGATGTGGCCGAAATTGTGGTACTGGGAGGGGTTCCGGGGGCCTGATGTGCGGGGCGGTGGGGGCTGGTCGCGCCGTTCCCCGCGCCCCTGGTGGGTTGTGCCGGTCCCCGTGCGTCTGACGGCAAAAGATTGCGCAGTTCCCCGCGCCCCTGGTGGGTTGTGCCGGTCCCCGTGCGTCTGACGGCGAAAGATCGCGCCGTTCCCCGCGCCCCTGGGGGCGTGGGGCCGGGCGCAGTCGTGGCC
>NZ_JBHWZP010000329.1:0-10001 GCF_042728395.1 Streptomyces sp. NPDC060205 | reverse complement strand
GCGCGGACCCCAGCGGGTCCGCGCCCTCCCGTTCGTCCCGCCCGGGGGTCAGGTCACCGAGCAGGACTGGTCACCGAGCTTGAACGCCGTCGGCTTGGTGTTCGATCCCGACCAGCTGCCCGTGAAGCCGAAGCCCACGGACGAACCGGCCGCCACGTTCGCGTTCCAGCTCACGTTCTTCGTCGTGACGGCCGCTCCGGATTGGGTCGGCTCGGCATTCCACGCCTGGGTGATGCTCTGCCCGTCGGCGAAGGCCCAGCCGAGGGACCACCCCGTCCACGCGGTCGTGCCGGTGTTGGCGAGCTGCACGTCCGCCTGGAAGCCGCCCGACCACTGATTGGTGATCTTGTACGTGACCGCGCAGGCCCCGGTCGGCGTCGGGTCCGTACCGCCGCCCCCGCCCCCGCCGCCCGCGTCGGACGAGTCGCCGTAGATGACACCGCGCCCGTTCGTCGACACGTACACCCGCCCGTAGACGCGCGGATCGCCGGTGATGGCGGCACCCGTCCAGCCCCACTGGTGGGCGTCGTCGTTGATACGGGTCCAGGTGGCGCCCTTGTCCGTGGAGCGGAAGATGCCGCGAACGCCGCCGATCTTCGCGCTCGTGTAGAGCGTCTGGTAGGAAGCGCCGGTCGCCGCCTTGCCGAATCCGATGGTGTCCGCCTGCTCGACGTTCGACCGCTTGCTGAAGGTCGCGCCGGAGTCCGTGGAGTGCCACAGCCCGTACGCTCCGTCGCTCGCCCCGCCCGCCAGCCAGACGTCACCCTTCACCCCGGGAAGCGCCTTGAACCGTACGCTGTCGCCGCTCGGCAGTCCGGTCGCGGAGGAGGCGGTGAAGGTCGCCCCGCCGTCCGAACTGACATAGAACTTGCCGGACTTGAAGCCGTAGAACGTCTTCGGGTCGACCCGGTCGGACTCCACGACCGCGCCGGCCGGGATGCCGCTCGACGCCGTCCACGACGTACCGAACCCGGTCGCGTAGTGCACGCCCGTGCCCGCCGGGCTCCACACGAACCGGCTGCCGTCCGAGGCCGAGGCGACCGTGCCGCCGCCGCTCACCCCCGAAGGGTCCGTACCGGCGAACCAGTTGGCGCCGTTGTCCGTCGAGAACGCCACGTGCGGACCGGAGTCCAGGTTGCCCGCCCGCACCACGATGCCCGGGTCGGACTCCGCGAAGTCGAGGCTCGTCGTGCTGGTGAAGTTCGGCGAGGTGAACATCATCGACGGGACCTTGGTGAGGTCCGTGTGCCTGAACCCGCCGATGTCCCCCAGGGCGCTGAGGAGTTGGGCGCCGCTGGACGGGGGAGCGGCCAGGTCGTTGACGGCCGTCTCCTCAAGACCCTGCACCATCGGCTTGACGGTGAACTGGCCGCCGCTGTCCCACTGGCCCAGGTTCTCGGTCCCGTAGATCGTCGCGCCCGTGCCGTACATCATCCGCGCCGAGTTGAACGGATCGATCTCCAACGCCTCGGTCATCCAGCCCAGTTTGGGTGTCTGCTCGGGCGGCGACGGATTCGCGCCCCAGGTCAGCCAGGGCGAGGACGACACATCCATGGTGAAGCGGTTCGAGCGGTTGGGGTACGACGTGTAGTCCCACGCCTTCGTCCAGGTCCCGCCGCTGTCGGTGGAGCGGAAGATCTGGGTGTCGGGCCACCACGAGCTGTACGCGGTCGCCATCACCGTGCCCGGCTTCTGCCGGTCGACGGTCAGCCCGCTGAAGCCGTAGTAGGTGTCGGCCTCCGCGACCGGGCTGATGTCCGTCCACGCGCCGGTCGCCGTCGTGTACCGCCAGATCCGGCCCTTGCCGCCGTCGTACGGGCCGCCCTTGTCGCTGTACGCGAGATAGAGATAGCCGTTCGTCGCGTCCAGGACCCCCTTGTGGGCCAGGTAACCGGTCGGCTGCCCGGCGATCCGGGACCAGGTCGCGCCCGCGTCGGTGGAGCGGTAGACGGCGTTGTCCTTGTCGGCGACCCCGACGTAGATGTTCTTGGTGGCGTCGGTGCCCGTGCTGCTCGACTCGTCGAAGGTGACCCAGGCGATGCCCTGGTTGTCGGAGGCGTACCCGCTGGTGTCGGTCGCGTCCTGGACGTAGTTGCCGACGTTCGGGAAGTTCGTCACCTGCGACCAGGAGGCCCCCGAGTCGGTGGACCGCCACAGGCCCTTGCCGCTCGGCGCGCCCAGGTACAGCACGCTGTTCTTATGGGGGTCGACGGCGAGCCGCTCACCCATGCCGCGGCCGGGCATGTTCCCGCCGAGCTTGAACGGCAGATCGGCCTTCAGCCAGGTCGCGCCCCGGTCGGAGGACCTGAGCACGGCCCCGTTCCCCGGGTCCCAGCTGTTCGTGTACGTGCCGACGGCGGCGTACACCTTGCTGGGCGCGACCGGGTCGGAGGCGAGGCTCACGACCCCGGTGTGCCCCCAGCGCTCCCAGCCGACCGAGTCGAGCAGCGGCGTCCAGCTCTTCGACGCCTCCTGCCAGCGGTAGGCGCCGCCGATGTCGGTGCGGGCGTACGCGAGGTTCTTCTCGGACCGGTTGAACACGATCCCGGGGACGAAACCGCCCCCGTCGATGCGCGCGTTCTTCCAGGTATAGGTGTCGGCGGCGATGGACACCGCCGGCCCCTTCTCGACAGGCTGCGCGGCGAGCGCGGGAGGCGCACCGGCGAGCAGCCCGGCAGCAAGCCCGAGCACAGCGGTCAGGACGGGGGTTCTTCGGGTTCTTCGCACGGTGAGGGTCCCTTTCGTGAGGTGAAAGGCGTGACGACCGGGCGGCTCCGTGGGGGTGGAGCCGCCCGGTCCCGGTGCACACGAGCCCCTTCAGGGGCGCGGGGAACTGCGCGGCCAGCCACATCCGGCCCGCAGCCTCAGTACCGCCCCACCCGCGGAGCGACATGCGGGGGCTATTCGAGAAGCTCCGCGTAGGACCCCATGGCGAGGGCGATATCCGCCTGGGCCCAGAACCGGTGATAGGTGAATGAAGGCGCGGCCCCGCCGGCCAAGTACGCCTCGATCTTCGACCACGCGGGATCGTCCTCGTAGAACGACCGGATCGAGTCGAACGTCGACGACGAGTTCACGGCGTCCCCGTTCGGCATCCTGCCGCTCCACCCGCTCGGCACGTACACCGAGTCGTCGAACCGGTTGTAGTCGGCCCGTGTCTCCGGCACCGCGACACCCAGCGCGTCCTGGTTGTTCGCCCACATGCCGTCGAGCAGCGCCTTCGCCGTGGTCCTCGCCTCGGTGTCACCGGACCGGTCCGCGTAGTACGTCAGGGTCTTGGCGTACGCGGCCGCCACCCCGACGTCGTTGGTGTAGTCGGCGACGGTGACGTGAAGTCCCGTGTTGGCACCGGGACTTGAGGCGTTCCAGGTGTCCGGCTTGCCCGACCACTGGAGCGTGCTCGGGATCCGGAAGGTGCCGTCCGGGTTGACCGTGGTGTGGGCCAGGGCCCAGTCGACCCACTTGTCGAGGACGGTCTTGGCGTCCGCGTTGCCCGTCTGCTGGTAGTACTCGGCGACCCGTTCCATCGACCACGCCTGGAAGCCGAACCACTGGTTGGACGGCGGGTCGTGGTAGACGGGCTTCTCGTCGTAGTACATGCCGTAGAAGGTCGGCGTCCCGGAGGGCGGTGTCGCGTAGCGGCCCTGCCAGCTGTTGGTCGCGCCGCCCGCGATGGCTCCCTCACTGGACTGCAGCCACCGGTAGAACTCCAGCTGCCTGCCCAGCGACTTGGCCCAGTCCGTCTGTCCTGTGGCCGACTTGGGCTTCAGATCGGCGTACGAGCTGAGCGCGTACGCGGCGAGCGGGTTCTGGTAGCCGCCGTGGGTGTGGCTGGAGCCGATGCGCCAGGCCCAGCCGGCCGAGGTGTCGGTCGCGCCGCCCCACGCGTAGTACCAGTTGAGCAGGTAGTGCGAGGCGTCCTTGCCGGTGCCCGCCGGGCAGGTGGACGGACCCACACAGTTGCCGATCTTCTTGAAGTACTTGTCGTACATCGAGTAGCGGAGATAGTCACCCATCTTCGCCGCCTTGCCGACGGTCGCGGACACGTCCGCGCCCTTGCCCTGCGCCTCGGCCCAGATGTCCGCCCAGTACGCGGCCTGCACGGCCCGCGCGTCGGCGTCCGGGGCATTGGTGAACTTCCACTGCTTGGCGTAGGACGCGTCCTTGGTGAACAGGTCCAAGTACCCGTTCGTGCCGCCGTACTTGAAGGCGTCACAGGTCGGCTGAGGAACCGTCTCCCACACCGACTCCTGCGCGCCGCGCTGGAAGGTGTTGATGTACGAGGGACCGGTGTCGGACGGGCCCGCCTCGCACTTGCCCGGCGAGTTGCCGTACCCGTAGACGTTGTCCACGTCCTGCAGCCAGTGCATGCCGTACACGTCGTCCGTGCCGTACGCGCTCTTCAGCTCGGCCGCGATCGGGTCCGGGCCCACCGAGATGCCCGAGTCGAGCTGCGCCGGGTACTCGTTCGGCGTGTCCAGCTCGGGTGCGTACGTCGCCGGCTTCGAGGCGTTGTAGAACGAGTTGGTCGGCTGGTCGGCGTGCGTGGGGATCATGAACTTCTCCATGATGTCCCAGGCACCGTTGAACTTCGACCAGTCGCCCGTGACCTTGCCGTACATGGCCTGCAGCCACAGCAGATAGCTGTACGCCTCGGACGTCGTCTCATGCCCGTGGTCGGGTGCCTCGACGATCAGTGTCTCCACCGAGTGGTACGGGATGCCCTCCGGTGAGAAGTAGCCGTTCGCCGGGTTGGTGATCTTCCCGTAGAGGTCCAGGAAGCGGGCGTCGTACTCCTTCGACGCGGCGAGCTGGGTGACGGTCACCGACGCCTTGGCGTGGCCGGTGGCCGTCGAGTCGAAGACGGCCGAACCGGTGCCCGTGGCATTGGCGGTGACGGTCACCTTCTGTGCCGTGGCCCAGTTCGACGGGGTGAAGGTCAGCGACGCCCCGCCGGTGACGGACAGCCCCGTGTTGCCGCTCGCGCGAGCGGTCGCCACGGTCACGTTCGCCGAGGGCTGGGTCGAGAGCTTGACGTCGTAGGTGCCCGTCTTGCCCTGCTGGACGCCGAGTTGGGTCGGTGAGACCACCACCGCGGGACCCGAGGCGACCGTGATGCCCACCGGAGTGGACTCCGCGGACGCGCCCAGGCTGTCGTACGCCTTCGCCAGCAACGAATGACTGCCCACGCCCAGGCCGGTGGCCGAGAGCGAGTACGGGGAGCTGGTGTCGGTGCCCAGCAGGGTCGTGTCGTCGTAGAACTCGACCTTGCTGATCGTGGCGCCGTCCGCCGCCGCTGCCGTCGCGGCGAGCGGGACCGCCGTCCCCTGGGAGTACACGGCACCCGCCGCGGGACTGGTCAGCACGGTGATCGGCGGCTGATGGGCGCCGGCGCAGGTCGTGCCGTTGATCGCGAAGGAGGTGGGTGCGGTGTTGGTGCCGCTGTACGTGAACTGGGCGCCGGTCGTGACGGCCGCCCCGGCCGCGATGGTCCCGTTCCAGGACGCGTTCGTCGCGGTGACCGTCCTGCCGGACTGCGACCAGGTGCCGCTCCAGCCGCTGCTCAGCTGCTGGTTGCCGGTGTAGCCGTACGTCAGGGTCCAACCGCTGATCGCCTCCGTGCCGCGGTTGGTGAGGGTGAGCTCGGCGGTGAAACCGGAGCCCCAGTCGTTCGTCCTGTAGTCGACGCTGCACTGAACGGCCGCCGCCTGTGCAGGAGTTGTACCGGTGGTGAGCATGGTCAGCGGGAGCGCGAGGGCCGCCACCACGGCTGTCCACATCCGCCGCGCACGGCGTCTGCGTCTGGGTGCCATGTTCTGGTTCCTCTCCTTGCGGCTCGGAGATGGGGGGAGGAGCAACAAGCCTTGAACCAGTGGGAGCGCTCCCATATTGGAGAGAGGGGTGCAAGGGGTCAAGGTGCTTGAAGAGTCGAAATGATTCGATAGATCAAGAGTGCAGCTCCTCTGTCGTTTACCAACACTTGGCGCTACCTTCGTCCGCACCAGTGGGAGCGGTTCCATCAGTCGACGCGTCCGTCACGGCGCGACCGCACTGCAAGGAGTCGCTCATGCACCACCCCCGCGTTCACTTTTTCCAGTGGCCGGCCTTGAGCGGTCGGCGCGGGTGCACTCCTTCATCGGCCGCGCCGTGACGTGCTTCGACGTGCTCCGGGCTCCGAACTCCTCACGACGGCACCACCACGTCGTTCGGCATCGGGCCGCGGGCTTCCGCGCGCCCTCGACGAATAGGACACCCCGCACATGAGCCGTACCAGAACTGCACTTCTCGCGGCGCTGGCGCTGGTCGCCGGGACCGCGGGCGCCGCCGTCGCGGCGATACCCCCGGACGTCGGCGCCGCCGCCGTCCCCTGCACCGTCGAGTACAAGGTGCAGAACCAGTGGGACACCGGCTTCACCACCGCGGTCACGGTCACCAACAACAGCGCGGCCAAGTCCAGTTGGGCCGTGAAGTGGTCGTACGCCGGCAACCAGAAGGTCACCAGCGGCTGGAACGCCAAGCTCAGCCAGAGCGGCACCGCGGTCACCGCCGCCAACGAGAGCTACAACGGCACGCTGGGCACCGGGAGTTCGGTCAGCTTCGGCTTCAACGGCACCTACAGCGGAACCAACGCGCTGCCGACCACCTTCACCCTCGACGGGGTGACCTGCAACGTCGACGACGGCGGCACGGACCCCACGGATCCCACGGACCCGACCGATCCCGGCACCGGCAGCCGTGTGGACAACCCGTACTCCGGCGCCAAGGTGTACGTGAACCCGGAGTGGAAGGCGAAGGCCACCGCCGAGACCGGCGGCAGCCGTATCGCCAACCAGCCGACCGGTGTGTGGCTCGACCGGATCGCCGCGATCAACGGTGTGAACGGCGGCATGGGCCTGCGCGCCCACCTGGACGCGGCGCTCGCGCAGAAGGGCTCGGACGAGCTGGTCGTCCAGCTGGTCATCTACAACCTGCCCGGCCGTGACTGCTCCGCCCTGGCGTCCAACGGAGAGCTGGGCCCGACGGAGATCGACAAGTACAAGACCCAGTACATCGACCCGATCGCGGCGATCCTCGCCGACACCAAGTACGCGGGTCTGCGCATCGTCACCACGGTGGAGATCGACTCGCTGCCCAACCTCGTCACCAACGTCACGCCGCGGGCCACCGCCACCGCCAACTGCGACACCATGAAGGCGAACGGCAACTACCAGAAGGGCGTCGGCTACGCGCTGAACAAGCTCGGCGACGTGCCCAACGTCTACAACTACATCGACGCCGGACACCACGGCTGGCTCGGCTGGGACGACAACTTCGCACCCTCCGCCGCGCTCTTCAAGGAGGCCGCCTCCACCGAGGGCGCGACCGTCGCCGACGTGCACGGCTTCATCGTGAACACCGCCAACTACAGCGCCACGAAGGAGAACCACTTCACGGTGAACGACACCGTGAACGGGGCCTCGGTCCGCACATCGAAGTGGATCGACTGGAACCGCTACGTCGACGAGCAGTCGTACGCGCAGGCCATGCGCACCCAGCTGGTCTCGATCGGCTTCCCGTCCGGCATCGGCATGCTGATCGACACCTCCCGCAACGGCTGGGGCGGCACGGCACGGCCCACCGCCGCCGGACCGACGACCACCGTGGACACGTACGTCGACGGGGGCCGCTACGACCGGCGCATCCACCTCGGCAACTGGTGCAACCAGTCCGGTGCGGGCCTCGGCGAGCGGCCGCAGGCGGCGCCGGCGACCGGCATCGACGCGTACGTGTGGATGAAGCCGCCGGGTGAGTCGGACGGGTCGAGCACCGCCATCCCGAACGACGAGGGCAAGGGCTTCGACCGCATGTGCGACCCGACGTACACCGGTAACCCGCGGAACAACAACAACATGTCCGGTGCGCTGGCGAACGCGCCGCTGTCCGGACACTGGTTCTCCGCGCAGTTCCAGGAGCTCATGAAGAACGCGTATCCCGCTCTGTGACCTTCGCCTGACCGCGTGGTCGCCTGAAAGATCAAGAGATTGCGCCGTTCCCCGCGCCCCTGAAAGGGGTGCGGGGAACTGTTGCCGTTTTGGCAACGTGAGTGGCTGTTTTCGGGAGGCGAGAGCAGGCTGGAGGTATTCCGAACGAAAGGCTCGCAGCCATGGCGCACGGTCACGAACAGCACGCCGGCAACGGTCACGGCCACGGTCATGGCCACAGCCACAGCCACATCGACTTCGCCGAGATGCTTCCGATGCTGGAGCAGGAGGCCGAGCTGTTCAGTCCGCTGTACACGCAGGCGGCGAGCTGGCTGCGGAAGATGCGGCCGGACCCCGAGCTGATCGTGGACGCGGGCAGCGGTCCCGGTGTCATCTCCTGTCTGCTCGCCGACACGTTCCCCGCCGCCCGGGTCATCGCCGTGGACGGCGAGGAACCCCTCCTGGCACGGGCCCGCGAACGCGCCGCACGGCGGGGGATCGCCGACCGCTTCGGCACCCTCCGGGCGGAGCTCGGCGAAGGGCTCGGCGACCTGGAGTACCCGGCCGACCTCCTGTGGGCGAGCAGGTCCCTGCACCACGTCGGCGACCAGCGGGGCGCCCTCGCGGGCTTCGCCGACCGGCTCGCGCCCGGCGGCACCCTCGCGCTCCTGGAAGGCGGCCTGCCCTCGCGCTACCTCCCGCGCGACTTCGGCATCGGCCGTCCCGGACTCCAAGCCCGGATGGACGCGATCGAGCAGGAGCGGTTCGCCCGGATGCGGGCCGAGCTGCCCGGTGCCGTCGTGGAGGACGTCGAGGACTGGCCGGCCCTGCTCTTGGCGGTGGGCCTGCGCCACACCGCGACCCGTACCTTCCTGCTCGACCTCCCCGCCCCCGCCTCCGACGAGGCCCGCGCGTTCGTCGCGACCTCCCTCGGCCACCGCCGCGACGGCCTCGCCGAAGGCCTCGACGCCGACGACCGCGCGACCCTCGACCGGCTCCTCGACCCGGAGGACAAGGCGAGCGTGTACCACCGGCCGGACGTCTTCGTGCTCACGGCACTGACGGTGTACGTCGGGGTGAAGCCGTAGCTCCTTCCCCCCAACTAGGCCTGGCGCGAACGGTGTTGACATCGAGTGCGCTCCAAGTGATGGACTCCCGGCACTTCGACGAACCACTTCGCCGGACACGGCCTGGCCGAACACGCCTTGGGGGATCACATGACTGGCTCACCGGTTGCACTCATCACCGGCGGCGGCAGCGGAATCGGGGCGGCGGTCGCCCGGCAACTGCTCGACGCCGGGCACCGGGTGACCGTGACGGGCCGCGGGGAGGAGCGGCTGCGCGGCTTCGCGGAACAACTCGGCAAGCCCGAGGGTCTGTTGACGTTCCAGGGCGACGCCGCCGACTACGGCCACGTGCAGGCCGCGGTCGCGGCGACGGTGGAGAAGTTCGGCCGCCTCGACACCGTCGTCGCCAACGCCGGATACGCCACGCACGACACCGTCGCCGAGGGTGACCCGGCCGGCTGGCGGGACATGGTGCTGACCAACGTGCTCGGACCCGCGCTGCTCGTCCGGGCGTCGATCGAGCAGCTGAAGGAGACCCGCGGCCGGATCGTGCTCGTCGGCAGCGTGGCCGGGCACGTCCACGGCCCCGGCAACATCTACGGGGCGACGAAGTGGGCCGTGACCGGCCTCGCCGAGAACACCCGCCGGCAGGTCACCGAGTACGGGGTGGGAGTGACGCTGATCTCACCGGGGCGGGTGGAGACCCCCTTCTGGGACAGCTACGGCAGTCTGCCGCCCGGCCATCTGCTCACCTCGGACCAGCTCGCGGAGTCGGTCGTCTGGGCGATCCGCCAGCCGGCCGGCGTCGACGTCAACACGGTCGTCGTACGGCCGGTCGGACAGCCGGTCTGAGCCGGTCGGACACCTGGCGGACCCCGCCGGACACCGGCGAAGCCGCCGCCCGGCCCCGGGCGGCGGCTTCAAGGTGCGGGCGCGCGGTGATTAGGCCCCCGCCTCACTAGTTTAAGGTCGC
>NZ_JBHWZP010000328.1:0-10027 GCF_042728395.1 Streptomyces sp. NPDC060205 | reverse complement strand
CTGGAAAACCAGCCCGTCCGGCGTTTGAGGACCGGGGGTTCGGGGGCTGGCCCCCGAGTCAGTGACGGGAAGGGTAGGGGCGGCGGGGGCGAGAACCCCTACGCCAGCCCCCGCCTGGCGACCGAAGGCGGACGGTGGCCCGCGATCGACGCCACCATGTCCAGGACCTGCCGCGTCTCCGCGACCTCATGCACCCGGTACACCTGAGCCCCCAGCCAGGCCGACACGGCAGTGGTCGCGAGCGTCCCCACCACCCGCTCCTTGACCGGCCGGTCGAGCGTCTCGCCCACGAAGTCCTTGTTGGACAACGACACCAGCACGGGCCACCCCGTGGACACCATCTCCCCGAGCCGCCGCGTCGCCTCCAGGGAGTGCCGCGTGTTCTTCCCGAAGTCGTGCCCGGGATCGATCATCACGGACTCCCGGGGCACCCCGAGGGACACGGCCCGCTCGGCCAGCCCCACGGTCACCTCCAGGATGTCGGCCATGACGTCGTCGTAGGCGATGCGATGCGGCCGCGTACGAGGCTGCGTACCGCCCGCGTGCGTGCACACGATCCCCACCCCGTACCGCCCGGCGACCTCGGCGAGCCGCGGATCGACCCCGCCCCAGGCGTCGTTCAGGAGGTCCGCGCCGGCCTCGCAGACGGCCTCGCC
Organism: Streptomyces sp. NPDC060205; assembly: GCF_042728395.1. Classification (NCBI taxonomy): domain Bacteria; kingdom Bacillati; phylum Actinomycetota; class Actinomycetes; order Kitasatosporales; family Streptomycetaceae; genus Streptomyces; species Streptomyces sp. NPDC060205. The sequence continues at coordinate 9,371 of NZ_JBHWZP010000328.1, read as the reverse complement.
GACCTCGTGCCGCCAGGTGTCGACGCTGATGATCACGTCGGGGAAGCGCCGCCGCACCTCGGCGACGAACCCCACGGTCCGCCGCGCCTCCTCCTCGGCGGTCACCTCCTCGCCCGGTCCTGCCTTGACCCCGCCGATGTCGATGATGGCGGCTCCCTCGGACACCGCCTGTTCCACGCGTGCGAGCGCCGGCTCGTCGCGGAAGGTGGCTCCCTGGTCGTAGAAGGAGTCCGGGGTCCGGTTCACGATCGCCATGATCACCGGCTCGTGCGCGTCGAACTCGCGCCTGCCCAGCCTGAGCATCCCCTGTGACCTCTCCCAGTAGTTGTCGCCGTCGGGCCGCCTGCGACCCTAACGGTCAGAGTCGCATGGCACGATCGGTGCCTGACACTTTCCGTGCCGACGCGCCCCGCGTCGGCATCAGAGCGTGGGGACCTCAGAGATGTTCATGTTCCTGTTCCTGGTCGTCGCCCTCGTCGTCGTGGTCGGCGCGGTGACCCTCTCCGTCGTGGGAGGCGGTGACGGCGGCGCCCTCCCCGACGCGCTGCCGGAGCGTCTGCGGGACCCACTTCCCCCGGACCGCCCCCTGCACCGCGGTGACGTGGAGGCGCTGCGCTTCCCGCTGACCCTGCGCGGCTACCGCATGGTGGACGTGGACGACGCCCTGAGCCGTCTCGGCGCCGAACTGGCCGAGCGGGACGCCCGTATCGCCGACCTGGAGGCCGCCCTGTCCGGCGCCCGCTCGGCGGCGGCCCCTTCCGCGACCGCCTCCCCGGCCACCTCCCTGGAGAAGCCCGCGGAGGAGGACCGCCGGTGAGCGACGCCCTGAAGGGCGCCGACGGGGCCCTGCGCTGCCCCTGGGCGCTGTCCACCGACGACTACGTGGCGTACCACGACGAGGAGTGGGGGCGCCCGGTCCACGGCGACGACGCGCTGTACGAGCGGCTGTGTCTTGAGGCCTTCCAGTCGGGCCTGTCCTGGATCACGATCCTGCGCCGCCGCGAGGGCTTCAGGGCCGCCTTCGCGGCGTTCCGGATCGCCGAAGTGGCGGCCTTCACGGATACCGACAAGGAGCGCCTCCTCGCCGACACGGGGATCATCCGCAACCGCGCCAAGATCGAGGCGACGGTCGCCAACGCGCGCGTGCTCGTCGACTGGGCGCCGGGCGAACTGGACGAGCTGATCTGGTCCTTCGCGCCCGACCCGGCCACGCGCCCGGCACCGAAGGCGCTGTCCGACGTCCCGGCGGTGACCGACGAGTCGACCGCCCTCTCCAAGAGCCTCAAGAAACGGGGCATCCGCTTCGTGGGCCCGACGACGGCCTACGCCCTGATGCAGGCCTGCGGCCTGGTGAACGACCATTTGGCGGACTGTGTGTCCAGAGACGCCCGATAGAGCCGCCCCGCAGGGGCGCTCTTCAGGGGCGCGGGGAACTGCGCGCCCAGCCCCCACCGGACCGTCACCGTCGAGCTGAACCGAACCAACCCGGCCCCTTCGGCTACCGCCCCAGATACTTCGGCTTCTCCTTGTTGACGAACGCCTGCACAGCGATCAGGTGATCCTCGGATTCCCCCGCCCGCGACTGCAGCTCGTCCTCCTTCTCCAGGGTCTCGTCCAGCGAATGCGTGACCCCGAACGCAACGGACTCCTTGATCGCGGCGTACGCGAGAGTCGGCCCCTCGGCCAGCGCGCGGGCGACCTTCACGGCCTCGGCGGCCAGTTCCGCGGACGGCACGATCCGATGCGCGATCCCCAGCTCGTACGCCTCCTGCGCCGTGATGCTGCGCGGGAAGAGCAGCAGGTCGGCGGCGCGGGAAGGCCCGACGACCCGGGGCAGCGTCCAGGAGATCCCGGAGTCGGCGGTGAGCGCGACCCCGGCGAACGACGTGTTGAACGCGGCCGTGTCGGCGACGATGCGATAGTCCGCGGCCAGCGCGAAGCCGAATCCCGCGCCCGCCGCGACGCCGTTGACGGCCGCCACCACCGGCTTCGCCGCGCCCGTCAGGGCCCGCACGATCGGGTTGTAGTGCTCCTGGACCGTGCTCATGACGCCCTCGCCCGCGCCCGACTCGCGCGCCGTCAGAAGTCCGCCGACATGCTCCTTGAGGTCCTGGCCCACACAGAACGCGCGGTCGCCGGTGGCGGTCAGGAGCACGGCCCGTACGGACTCGTCCGCCGCGGCCGCCTGTGCCGCCTCGCGGAAGGCGACCTTGGTCTCGGTGTTCATCGCGTTCATCGCCTCGGGGCGGTTCAGCGTGATCGTCGCGAGTCCGTCGCTCACCTCGTAGAGCACGGTGTCGGCCATGGTGGTCCCCTCAGGTGTCGCGGATCCGTCGTACCCGTCGGTACGCACTGCTTCCGAGGACAGCATGGCGGAGATCATGGTGGGCGGCGGGGTTCGTACATGTGACCTGCGTCAAAGAATTCCGGTGTCCGAAACTCCATGCAGTGGCGCAGTATCGCAGTCACACCGCCGAAATGGGTGGTTTTGATCGAGCGCGTTGCGCAAGCGATGCCGACTGATGTTGGTCATCGGGTCCTGCGATGCGGGATAATGGCTTGGAAGCAATGTGTTCGATGCCGGTGACGCGTGTCCGACGAGAGGACGCGTGCCCTTCAACGGGGCCGTCGGCGACGATGAGCTGGTTTCAGGAAGGGGAACGAGCATGGCGGCCATGAAGCCGCGGACGGGCGATGGCCCGCTCGAGGTGACAAAGGAGGGGCGGGGCATCGTCATGCGCGTTCCGCTCGAAGGCGGCGGACGGCTCGTCGTAGAGCTGACCCCCGACGAGGCTGACGCGCTCGGCGACGCCCTCAAGAAGGTCGTCGGCTGACGCGGAACGCGACCATACCCTTCCACTGCCCCGGCATCAACGCGATGCCGGGGCAGTGGTGTTTCCGGGGATTTCGCGGGTTCCGGGAGGCTCCGGGGGCGTCAGGGCGTCAGGGCGTCAGGGCGTCAGGGTGTACGGGCGGGGGCCGGGATCAGCGCTTGACCGCGCACAGCAGGCCGTCGCCCACCGGGAGCAGCGAGGGAACCAGTTCCTGGCTCTCGCGGATCGCACGCAGCAGCTCGCGCAGCCGCAGGACCTCCGTGGGCTGCGGGCCCGACTCCACCGTGCGCCCGTTCGCGAACACGCCCTCGAAGACGACGAGGCCGCCCACCCGCAGCAGGCGCAACGATTCAGCGAGGTAGTCGAGGCACTCCAGCCGGTCGCCGTCGCAGAAGACGAGGTCGTAGCCCGCGTCCGCGAGCCGGGGCAGAACGTCGAGTGCGCGGCCCGGGATGAAGCGCGCCCGGTTGCTGGCGAAGCCCGACGCGCGGAAGGCCTGACGGGCGAACTGCTGGTGCTCCGGCTCGGGATCCACCGTCGTCAGTACGCCGTCCGGCCGCATCCCGTGCAGCAGATGAATACCCGAGACTCCGGTTCCGGTACCGATCTCCGCGACCGCCTTGGCGTCCACGGTGGCGGCGAGCAGTCGCAGCGCGGCGCCCGTGCCGGGCGACACCGAGCGCAGGCCTGCCTCCCGGGCCCGGTCCCGGGCCCAGTGCAGTGCCTCGTCCTCGGCGACAAAGGCGTCGGCGAACGCCCAGCTCGTCAGCCGGTTGCCGGTAATGGCCCTCTCCTGTCCCCGTGGTTGCCTGGGCGTGACTGTATCCGTTGCCGCCGGGAACCCGCAGATGGGACCAGGCGTTTAGAGAGGGTGGGCAACAAGGGTCGGGAACTGCACGGGGGTGGCGGATGGAGCGGGACGGCCGGCAAGTGCTCGCGCGGCCATATGAGCGCGTATCAATTTCTCGTAAAACCGCTTATCCGGAGCTAACGGGCGAGGTGGCTATGGTAGGGGCTCCACTGGACACCACCAGAGCCGACAGGGGAGGTGCGGCTGAACCTGTGGATCGAGGAGGGGTGCTCCGGCGCCTGCTCAGATCGTCGGGGGAGCCGAAATCCGTGAACGACACCGCTGACCGATCCCGCATCGCTGACTCCGCTCAGACCGCGACCTTCACGTCCGACGCGGACTCGCAGGCGTGGACCCCGCCCACGTGGGAGGAGATCGTCAGCACGCACAGCGGCCGGGTGTACCGGCTCGCCTACCGCCTGACGGGCAACCAGCACGACGCCGAGGACCTGACGCAGGAAGTCTTCGTCCGGGTCTTCCGCTCCTTGTCGACCTACACGCCCGGCACCTTCGAGGGCTGGCTCCACCGCATCACCACCAACCTCTTCCTGGACATGGTCCGCCGCAAGCAGCGCATCCGTTTCGACGCCCTCGGCGACGACGCGGCCGAGCGCCTGCCCAGCCGCGAGCCCTCCCCGCAGCAGGTCTTCAACGACACGCACTTCGACGCGGACGTCCAGCAGGCCCTCGACACCCTGGCGCCGGAGTTCCGCGCCGCGGTCGTCCTGTGCGACATCGAGGGACTTTCGTACGAGGAGATCGCCGCGACCCTGGGCGTCAAGCTCGGTACGGTCCGCAGCCGGATCCACCGCGGTCGCTCCCAGCTCCGCAAGGCGCTCGCCCACCGTTCTCCCGAGGCCCGTGCCGAGCGCCGCGGTTTCGCGGTCACCGGTGTGCCCGCTCTGGGAGGAGGGGGCACGAGCGCGTGAGTGGATCACGGCTGAATCCTGCCGACGGACCTCTGGCCGAGCAGCATCTCGGCGACCGACTCTCCGCCCTGGTGGACGGTGAGCTGGGCCACGAGGCGCGCGAGCGCGTCCTGGCGCACCTCGCCACCTGCGCGAAGTGCAAGGCGGAGGCCGACGAGCAGCGACGACTGAAGAACGTGTTCGCGGAGGTCGCCCCGCCGCCCCCGTCCGAGAGCTTCCTGGCCAGACTGCAGGGGCTTCCGGGAGGTGACCCGGACGGCGACAGCCCGCGACTGGGCCGGGGAGCGTTCGGAGCGTCCGGAGTCTTCGACATGACGCCGGACTCCTTCGGTTACCTGCCCTCCGGCCCCCATGCGACCACGCTCCCCTCGGAGCAGCGCGGCTTCCGCATCCATGACATCAGCCGGCGCGAGGCCGAGCGCTCCGCCTCCCGGGGCCTGCGCTTCGCCGCCGCCGCGGCCGGTGCCGTCTCGCTCGCCGCGATCGCGCTCGGCGGGGTCTCGACCGGCGTCGCGACCGACACCGCGGACGCACGCGGAGCTTCGGGCAACGGAAGCAACGTGACCCCGATGCGCACGACGAGCACGACCGGCGCCACGGGCTCCGACTCGCAGCGCCGCCGCTCCCTCGCCCCGCTGCTGGCCCAGGGCCAGCGTTCCTTCGGCAACGAAGGAGGCGCCCAGACGGAGCTGTCCGCGCCGCTGCTGCCCGGGGTGCCGGCGCCGGCGCCCGGGCTGTCCTCTACCGGCGGGCAGAGCAAGGACTCGGGCTCGATGCCCGCGCTGACCACCCCCGTGGTGGCCGGTGCCGCCGCGATGTCCCCGCTGATACGTCCGTTCGCACCGGCCCCGAGGGTCACGCTGACCACCTGGTCGTCGGGACCGGAGTTCGAGGCGTCCGTACTGTCGGCCGTGCCGTCGTTCGACCCGTCCGCCTCACCCGCGCCTTCCTCCTCGGGCTGAACCGGCCCTCTGCGCGGCGGCCCGCGAACCTGGTTGAATCCAGGGATGGGCCGCGCCCGCCGCTGTGATCCGGGCGCGGAGGTCGAGACGACGCGGCGAGCGCCGACATGCCGTGCCGCGGGTCAGGTGTGGGGAGAGCATGGACGAGGGGAAGCCCACGAAGCCGAAGTGGTGGAGCCGGCCACGGACCCATGGGCCGGATTCCGCTCCGGCGGACTCGGTGCCCTCGGGGGACGGCGCGAGCGGGGTGCACGGGGGAGACATGGACGGCGACTTCGAACTGGAGAAGCCCGCGGGTACGGGTGCGCCCGCCGGCGGAGCCACCGGCGCCGCCGCGGGCCCGATCGCCGCACAGACCGCGGGCGGGGTGGACGACCGTGTGAGCGCGCCCGCCGCCGGTGAGCGGCCGAGGCCCCTGCACGATCCGGATCCCTACAGCACACCGCCGTACGGCGGACCGGGCCCCTGGGCGCCCGCGCCGCCGGTGCAGCACCCCGGGACGACCCCCGCGCACGGCACGACGGTCGAGGCGGTGGCTCCGCCCCAGGACGCCCCGCTGCAGGACCCTCCCGGCGAGGCGGCCTCCGGGGCACCCGCCCCGCACACGCCCGCCCCGCACACGCCCGCGCCGCACACGCCCGCGCCGCACCTGCCCACGCCGCGGCCCCCCTTCCCTGAGACGCCCTTCCAGGAGACACCCGCCTCGGGCACTCCCGGCCCGCATACGCAGGGCCTCCTCGGCCCGGAGCCGCCCGGCGGCCGGCAGACGGCCGGGGCTTCCCCCCATGCCGACGCAGCCGAGCACGGCGCCCCGGCCCCCCACGCCCCCGCTCCCAGCACCCCCTGGCAGAACTACGACCCCTGGGCCGCCGCGCCCCTCCAGCACCACGGGGCCGCCGCCGAGGCGCCGGGCGGGCGCCGCGGGCGGACCGGGCGTGCGCTGGTCCTCGGCGCCGTACTCCTCGCCCTGGTCTCCGGAGGCGTGGGTGGGGCCGTGGGCGCCTATCTGGAGCGGACCGGGGGGATCGAGGACGTCGAGCTGCCGCAGGCCGGGGTGGAGGCCAAGGGGCGGGCGCCGGACAGCGTGGCCGGTATCGCGGCCAGCGCGCTACCCGGCGTGGTGACCCTGCACGTGAGCGGTTCGGACGCACAGGGCACCGGCACGGGGTTCGTCCTCGACCGGCGCGGCCACATCCTCACCAACAACCACGTCGTGGAACCGGCGGACGGCGGCGGCGGGATCACCGTGACGTTCAGCGGCGGCGAGACCGCCAAGGCCGAGGTCGTGGGCCACGACAGCGGCTACGACCTCGCCGTGGTCAAGGTCGCCCATGTCAGCGGCCTCAAGCCCCTCTCGCTCGGCAACTCGGACAACGTCCAGGTCGGCGACCCGGTGGTGGCCATCGGAGCGCCCTTCGACCTGGAGAACACCGTCACCGCGGGCATCATCAGCGCCAAGGAGCGCCCCATCACGGCGGGCGGCGAGGAGGGCGACGGCAGCGACATCTCGTACGTGGACGCGCTGCAGACGGACGCCCCGATAAACCCCGGCAACTCCGGTGGCCCCCTGGTCGACTCCAAGGCCCGTGTCATCGGCATCAACAGCGCCATCCGCTCCGCCGACAGCGGCTCCGACCTGGAGGGCGGCCAGTCCGGCTCGATCGGCCTCGGCTTCGCCATACCGATCAACCAGGGCAGGCGCGTCGCCGAGGAGCTGATCAACACGGGCAAGGCGACCCATCCGGTGATCGGCGTGACGCTCGACATGGAGTACTCCGGCGACGGGGCCCGCGTCGGCGCCAAGGGCAACGACGGCGGCTCGGCGGTCAGCCGGGGCGGCCCCGGCGCCCGGGCGGGCATCGAGGCCGGTGACGTCATCACCGAGGTGGACGGGCAGCGGGTGCACTCCGGCGAGGAGCTCATCGTCAAGACGCGCTCCCACCGGCCCGGCGACCGGCTGGAGCTGACGCTGGAGCGGGACGGCAGGGAACGGAAGGTCACCCTCGTCCTCGGCTCGGCCGACGGGGACTGACAGGAAGGTCACAGAAATCCGTTCACCCCCTTGTCCCCCAAGGCAAACAACCGGGAAAACCCGCCGTGTACACGCGGTCCGCAGCCCCGGGACAGTACCGGTCGGACAGGATCGCCGGGTACCGTGGACCGGGCCCGGACCACGGACGAACTGCCGAGCGCCGAGGACATCGCAAGGAGACGCAAGGTGTTCAATGACATAGGACCGCTTGAGCTGGTCACGATCGTTGTCCTTGCCGTGCTCGTCTTCGGTCCGGAGAAGCTCCCGAAGATGATCCAGGACGTCACACGGACCATTCGCAAGATCCGTGAGTTCTCGGAGAGCGCCAAGGCGGACATCCGCGAGGAGCTGGGACCGGAGTTCAAGGACTTCGAGTTCGAGGACCTCAACCCCAAGACGTTCATCCGCAAGCAGCTGGACAACGACGAGCTGGGGCTCAAGGAGATCCGTAACGGCTTCGACCTGAAGAAGGAGATGGCCGAGGTCACGGACGCCGTCCACGGCCGCGAGTCCGAGACGCCGTCCTCGGCCTCCTCGTCCTCTTCCTCGACGGGCTCCACCGGCGGCACCGTGGACATGACCAAGAAGCGCGAGAAGCTGGCGCCGGAAGAGCGACCGCCGTTCGACGCGGACGCGACCTGAGACGACCTGAGGCGATCTGACGCCGAACGGCCCCGGGCGGCGCGCCCGCCGTCCGGAACGCGCTTCACTTTCAGTCGAACGCCGTCCGTCTCCCCGTTCCCCGCTTGGGTTCCATCCGTTCGGGATGCGCCGGATCAGGTGCGTATGTGAGCCATGTGCCGACCGGTTTTCCGGGCTTCGGCGCAGCTGTGGCTATCCTGCCTAGTTGTTGTGCGGACCGGACGGACGCCCGAAGGGGGGCGGGCCACCCGGTCCGCCGAGAGCGAGGAGGCGTCCGGGCAGATGGAGACGACAAGTCGGGTAGGCGCGCAGGCGCCGGCTGCGGAGGGTGGACAACAGCTCCCCTCCGCCCGGCGCACGGTCGACGGCTACCTGCTGGCGCCCTTCCCGTGGTACGGCCTCGACGAGGCCTTCACGGGGCCGCGCTGGCTGATGCAGGTCGGCGCCGCGGCCGACGGAGCCATCGAACACGGCTCGATCGGACACGGTGACGAGCCGTCGGTGCGCAGTGAGTCCACCGAGGACAAGGAGCGATTCGCGGTCGTGGTGACCGTCGCGGGCAACCCCGTACGGCGCAGCGCCGACGGTACGGGGCTGCTGGAGGCCACTTCGGTGTCCTCCGCGGCCTGGCTCGCGGGAGTGGGGCTGCTGTCCTTCACCTGGCCCGGGCAGATGGACCACACCCTGCGCGACGACTGGCTGGACCAGCAGACCGAGACGGCGTGGGTCCTCGCGGACGATCTGAACGGGTCCGACTGGTCGACGCTGTCCCTTCCCGTGGACGGGGTGCCGACGCCGTTCCACTACAGAGAATCCGAGTTCGGCTGGGTCCTTGCGGGGTCCACGCAGGAAGGGGTTCATGTGGGGGCGTACGGGCGGGGGATGAGTGCGTACGGGGTGGCTTTCGCGATGATCAAGGACATCGGCACGTACGCCTAGGCGGCGGGCCGCGTCCTTACTCGGCTGCGGCCCGGCGGGGGTTGCTCGCGCAGTTCCCCGCGCCCCTCAAAAAATGGGCTGCGCCCCGACCCGCTTGTTCGGCTGCGGGTCCGGTGGGGGTCGGCCGCGCCGTTCCCCGCGCCCCTTCCGGGGCGTGTGGTGTCCGTCGGATTGTCGGGTGCG
>NZ_JBHWZP010000327.1:0-10039 GCF_042728395.1 Streptomyces sp. NPDC060205 | reverse complement strand
CCCCTAGGTACCTCGGTACCTAGGGGCGCGGGGAACTGCGCAATCGTTCAGGCCCGCCCCCACCGGCCCGCAGGGCAGGTTCTTCCAGGGACGGGAAGGGGAAGGGGCGGCGGGGGCGAAAAACTACTCGACGACCAGCTCGACCGGCACGTTCCCCCGCGTGGCGTTCGAGTAAGGGCACACCTGGTGCGCCTGCTCGACCAGCTTCCGCCCAGTGGCCGCGTCAACAGACTCCGGCAGCTCCACCCGCAGGGTGACCTTGAGGGCAAACCCTTCCCCCTGCTTGCCGATCCCCACCTCCGCCGTCACCGCGGCGTCACTGACATCGACCTTCGCCGAACGCCCCACAAGAGCGAGCGCACTGGCGAAACACGCCGAGTACCCGGCGGCGAACAGCTGCTCGGGGTTCGTCCCCTGTCCGTTGCCGCCCATCTCCGTCGGAATGCCGAGCTGTAGGTCGAGCTGCCCGTCGGAGCTGTAGGCGCGGCCGTCACGGCCGTGGGTGGCGGTGGCTACGGCGGTGTAGATCGCGTCCATGGAAACCATCCCTCTCAAAGGTTCGGATCGGGCCCGCGGCCTCAGTTCCCGGCCGCCGACAACCACAAGTAGAGCACACAATTAAATTGTGCACAACTAAATGACGCACCGAGGTACCCTGGAGGCATGACCACGACGCCCGTGTCCGAGGACCCCGAGCACGACTTCCTCCGCCTCGACCAGCAGATCTGCTTCTCCCTGAACGCCGCCTCGCGCGCCTTCGGGAGCCTGTACCGCGTCGTGCTGAAGGATCTCGGGCTCACCTATCCCCAGTACCTGGTCATGCTCGTGCTGTGGGAGCACGGCGACCTGCCCGTGAAGAAGGTCGGCGAGCACCTGCGGCTCGACTCCGGGACGCTGTCGCCCCTCCTGAAGCGACTGGAGACGGCTGGTCTCGTACGCCGTGAGCGCAGCGCCCTGGACGAGCGGTCCGTGGTGGTCGGGCTCACCGGCGAGGGCGCGGCCCTGCGCGAGCCGGCGCTGCGCGTACCGCGCCGGATCGCCGCCGCGACGGGCTTCGAGCTGGCCGAGATCAACGACCTGCGGACCCGGCTCGACCGCCTCACGGGCGCGCTGGACGCGGCGGCGCTGGAGGAGACCCCGGGCTGCGAGTGACCCCGGCCGCGCCCGCCGCCGCGGACCTGCGCACATAGAGCCGCATGACCGACGCCTTGCGCACGTACTCGGCCCGCGGCACGAACTCGCCCTTCAGCAGGGCGAGTTTGACCTGTTCGGCGGGGGCAGGCGGATACCAGCCGGGCCGCAGCGCGTACGGCTCGGCGACCACCCACACGCGGTCGAGCCCGTCGAGCCGGCGGCGCAGTTCGGCGGGGCCGACCTCACGCCCGTAGAGAGTGCCGGAGACGGGCCCGGGTTCGCGCAGCGCGATGTCCGCCGCACCGCGAAAACCCTTCGGGTACGCCACCGCCGCACGCCTCGCCAGCGCCGGCAGGAAGAGCACGGGGTCGCCGTGGCTCATCCGCCGGGCCGCCGCGGCCGAGACGGCGGCGAGGTCGTCGGGGCGCCGGGCGGGATCCCGGTCCGCGCGCAGGACGGGCAACTGCGCGACGAAGGCGAGCGCGACACCGAACACGCCGAGACACGTGACGGCGTGGGCGTGGACGTATCGCGGTGTCCGGCGGCCGTACAGCCGGGCCGTCGCCCCGGCCAGCCGGTCCGCGCCCGCCGCCGCCAGCAGGGGTGCGCCCGCGAGCGCGTACAGCACATAGCGGTCGTCGAAGAGCGGCCAGTGACGCGAGACGGCGAGGAGGATCGCGGGCGGCACGAGCAGCAGCGGAAGCGCGACCGCGGGCAGGGAGAGCTCACCGCGGCGGGCGAACGGTCCGCGCAGGGCGAGGACGATCAGCAGCAGATACGGGCCGAGGACGAGCGGGGTCGGCCCCGCGAACGACCGCACGAGCCCTTCGACGGCCCCGCCTCCGGGAGCCCTGAGCCACGCGACCTGCCCCGCCTGCCCATGGGAGACCGCCCCCAGCGGAACGACCACCACGAGAACCACACCCGCGACGGCCCGCCCCCACCCCCACCACACAGCCCGGGCCACCCGCCCGAGCCCCAACGAGCCCGCATGCGCGAACAGAACCAGCACGGCCATCTCATGCAGCAGAACAGTGAGGCCGACAACCCCTCCATAAAGACCCCAGCACCACCCCCCACCAGGGGCGCGGGAAACGGCGCGACAAGCCCCCACACACCCACACCCAACACACGACCGCCACCACCCCCCACCAGGGGCGCGGGGAACGGCGCGACAAGCCCCCACCGACCCGCACCCGACACACACACCCGAGCCCGAGCCCCCCGCCCGCAAGAGCAACAACGTAGACCCCGCCACCCCGGCGGCGACCAGCGCATAAGACCGCCCCTCCTGCGCGAAATGCCCCACCATCGGCGTCACCGCGTACAGCAGCCCCGCCCACAACCCCACCCGCGGCCGCGCGAGCCGCACCCCCAGCGCCGCCACGAGAGCCGCCGTCACGGCCGCCGCGCACAGCGAGGGCAGGCGCAACGCGACCTCGCCGGGACGGACGGCAAGGACGGGATGCATGAGCAGGTAGTAGAGCCCGTGCACCGCGTCCACGGAGTGCAGCAGCTGCCAGATCTGCGGCAGCGACCGCCGCGCCACCTGGAAGGTGACCGCCTCGTCACGCCACATCCCGCCGCGGTCGATCCCCCACAGCCCGATCACCAACATGACGGCCCCGGGCACCACGACGGCACCGACACCGGCGACACCGAAGCCGAAGCCGGAACCGACAGCACCCCTCGAACACTTGACGGTCATGCGGCAGATCTTGTGCTAATAGCTGACCTTTGCAGCTGATTGACTCGTCATCAGCCGGTATAAGCCACCTTGCGGCTTACGATCCCCCGGATGACCCCCAGGAAGAAGTCCTGCAAGAAGCTCCTGACCCTCGCCGCGACCTGGTCGGCCACCCGCGCCCTGATGCTCTGGCTGCTCTCCCAGGACGGCCGCACCCCGCTCGGTGTCGGCGGCGTCGCCCGCGAGGTGCACGAGCTGTACGCCCGCTGGTACGGCGTCCTCGCCACCGGCACGTTCCCCTCCGGGGATCGCCTGTGGCAGTACCCGCCGGGCGCGGGCCCCGTCCTGCTGTCCCCCGGCCTGCTGCCGGGACTGACGTATTTCGAGGCGTTCGTGGCCCTCACGCTGGCCACCGACCTCCTGGTCACCGTCGTCCTCGCGCGCGCGGGCACCCGCCCCGGCCGCAGTCTGCGCGGCGCGGCCCTGTGGACGGCGGCCCTGCCCCTGCTCCTGCACATCCCGCTCGCACGCTACGACGTGCAGGTCACCGCCTTCGCCGTCGTCTCCCTGCTGGCGTTGTCGCACTCCACGCGCGCGTGCGGCGCGTTCGCCGCGCTGGGCGCCCTGGTGAAGGTGTGGCCCGCGCTGACGCTGATCGGCACGCCCCGGGGCCGTACGACGAAGGAGGCGTGGACGTCGGCGGCCGTCACCGCGGGCGTGCTGCTGCTGACGCTCGCCGCCCTGTTCCGCGACCCGTTCGACTTCCTGCGCCAGCAGAGCGGCCGGGGCGTGCAGATCGAGTCGCTCGGCGGCACGGCCCTGTCCTTCGCGCACCACGCGGGCTGGCCGGGCCGGGTGGGCTACCGGTACGGCGCGATGGAGTTCACCGGCCCGTACGTCACCTCGGTCGCCGCGGTGTCGCTCGCGCTCACCGTCGCGGCCTTCGGCGCCCTGCTGCTGTGGCGGTTGCGCGCGCGGCACTGGACGCCGGCGACCCCCTACGACGCCGCGCTCGGCGCCGTGCTCCTGTTCACGGTGACGAGCCGGGTCATCAGTCCGCAGTACCTGGTGTGGCTGATCGGTCTGGCCGCCGTGTGCCTGACCTCCCGGCACACCACGCAGCGCCCGGTCGCGGTGCTGGTCGCCGCGGCCGCCGCGGTCAGCTCCCTCGCGTACCCCGTCCTGTACGACGACGTCGTGGCCTGCACCTGGACGGGCACCCTGCTGATGCTGGTCCGCAACGGCCTGCTGGTGACGGCCGCCGGGCTCTCCTTCCGCCGCCTGTGGAGGGCCGCGACCCCGCCGGCCGTCCCGCGGGAACCCCTGCCCACCACGCGCCCTGTCCCCCATGAGACAGTGAGTGCCGTAAATACCTCTTAACGGAAAATAGCTAACACTTCCCACCATTCCGTCCCATGGAGGCCCTGCACGTCATGCGAGCCAGAACTCCCCGTCCGTCGCAGGTCAGCGTCATCGTCATCGGCTACGACGACGCCGCCCATGTGGGGGACGCGGTCCGCTCGGCGCTGGCGCAGGGACCCGCGGTCCGTGAGGTGATCGCCGTGGACGACTGCTCGACGGACGGCAGCGCACACCTCCTGGACCGCCTCGCGCTGGACGAGCCGCGCCTGAGGGTCGTGCACCGCGAGGTCAACAGCGGCGGCTGCGGGAGCCCGCGCAACGACGGCATCGACGCCGCCACGGCTCCGTACGTGATGTTCCTCGACAGCGACGACGTCCTGCCGCCGGGCGCGGTGGACGCCCTGCTGACGGCGGCCGGCGGGCGCGGTACGGAGGTCGCCGCGGGCCTGTGCGTGCGCCGCGAACTGCCCTCCGGCCGCGAGGTCCGCTGGCAGCCCGAGCTGTACGCGGGGGCCGCCCTGGTGACCCGCCCCTCGCGGCGCGTCCGCCTGGTCCACGACACGCTGTGCGTCAACAAGCTGTACCGCGCCGACTTCCTGCGCGGGCACGGCATCCGCTTCCCCGAAGGGCGCTTCCCCTACGAGGACTTCGTCTTCACCGCGCGGGTGCTCGCCGCCCGTCCGCGTATCGCGCTGATCCCGGACACGGTCTACGTCTGGCACGTGCGCCGCACCGCCGAACACCTGTCGATCTCGCTGGACAGGTCGGGCGTTGACAACTGGCGCGCCAGGATCACCGCCCACGCCCTTGCGTACGACATCCTCCTCGCCGCCGGTGAGAAACGGCTGGCCCGGGCGTCCCGCGCGCGGTTCCTCGACCACGCGCTGCGGATGTACGTGCGCGAGCTGGATCTGCGCGGGGCCGGCTACCGGCGTGAGTGGTGGGCCCTCACGCGCGCCTACCTCGCGACGTTCGACGCGGCCGACTTCGCGCTGGCCCCGGCGCCGGGCAGGGTGATCGCCCAGGTGGTGCTGGCCTCCGAAAAACCGCGCGACCTGATCCGCGTCAAGGAGGTCGCGGCGCGTCCGGCCCGGCTGCGGCCCCCGTACGCGCGGGCGAAGGACGGTACGCCGGTCTGGTCGGCAGACCTGCCCCACGTGACCCTGGAACACCTCCTGCACCGGCCCGTACGCGTCCTGCCGGTGGCCGTCGACGCGGAACTGCGGCCCCGCGCGCGCGGCACCCGGCTGCGGCTGCGCCTGCACGAGCTGTACGGGCGGATGGCGGACGCGGCACCGGCCACCGTGGACGCCGAGTTCGTGCACCGGGGGGACGGCCGCACGGGTCTGACGCTCACCGCGCGCTTCCACGCGGACGACATCGGCTCCGACTCCATCGGCTCCGGCACCGACTCCTGGACGGCCGAGGCGCCGGCCGACCTCGCGGCGCTCGGCTCCGGCACCTGGGACCTGCGGCTGTGCCTGCGCTTCCACGACGGGACGACCCGCGAGACCACCGCGCACGCGAGCACGGGACCCGGCCTGCTGCGCCGGACGGTGCTGCCGAGCGCCCGGCACGGGGTCCTGCTCGTCCAGCCGTACGCGACCCACGCGGGCTCGCTCGCCCTGCGGATCGAACCGGGCCTGCGGGGGACGGCGGCCGTGCTGGGCCGCAGGCTGAGGCGTTTGCTTCACTGATCCGTGTCCGCACCATGAGGGACACTCGGACAGGCACGAGGACACACGAGGGGACGGCCGTAGATGACCTGGCTGATCACCGGCGGCGCCGGCTACATCGGGGCGCACGTCGTCCGCGCGATGACCGAGGCGGACGAACGGACCGTGGTGTACGACGACCTGTCCACCGGGATCTCCGAGCGCGTCCCGGACGGGGTGCCGCTCGTCGTCGGCTCGACCCTGGACGGGGAGCGGGTCGCGCGGGCGCTGAAGGACCACGCCATCACCGGTGTGGTGCACCTGGCGGCGAAGAAGCAGGTGGGCGAGTCGGTGGACCTGCCCCTGCACTACTACCGCGAGAACGTCGAGGGGCTGCGCGTGCTGCTGCAGGCGGTCACGGCCGCCGCGGTGCCGTCCTTCGTGTTCTCGTCCTCGGCCGCGGTGTACGGCATGCCCGACGTCGACCTCGTGACCGAGGAGACGCCCTGTGTGCCGATCAACCCGTACGGGGAGACCAAGCTCGCCGGGGAGTGGCTGGTGCGGGCCACGGGCCGCGCGCACGGTCTGTCGACGGCCTGTCTGCGCTACTTCAACGTGGCGGGCGCGGCGGCGCCGGAACTGGCCGACGTGGGTGTCTTCAACATCGTGCCGATGGTCTTCGAGAAGCTGACGGCGGGCGAGCCGCCGCGGATCTTCGGCGACGACTACGCGACCCCGGACGGCACCTGCGTACGCGACTACATCCACGTCGTCGACCTGGCGGACGCCCATGTGGCGGCGGCGAGGCGGCTGGCAGCGGCCCCCGGCACCGCGCTGACCCTCGACATCGGCCGCGGCGAGGGAGTCTCGGTCCGCCGGATGATCGACCGCATCAACGAGCTCACCGGTCACACGCTCGCGCCCACGGTGACCCCGCGCCGGCCCGGCGACCCGGCCCGGGTCGTCGCCTCCGCCGAACGCGTCGCCGCGGAGCTCGCCTGGAAGGCGAAGTACGGCCTCGACGACATGATCACGTCGGCCTGGGAGGGCTGGCTACGACTCCACCCGCAGGCACGCCGGACCTAGGAACTGCCGCAGCGCCGCGCGGCTGTGAAACGCACTCGCCGCGGGCCGGAGGTGGTCCTGGGCCGCGGCGAGGGTGCTCTGACGGGATCCGTCAGAGCTTGTCCATACGGGTGTAGGGGCTGACGATACGGGCCTGGCGGGAGCCGAAGTCGACGAGCATCGCGATGCCCTCCTCGACGCCGACAATCCTGCCCAGGCCGAACTGGTCGTGCGTCACACGGTCACCGAGGGCGAAGTGCTTGGCGACCGGGACAACCGGAGCTTTGAAGGGACTGGTGGACAGGTGGCGCCGGGGCGCGGATGGCTTCGTCATCGTGTTTCCAGTATGCGCCCCCGGAGGCCCCGAGAGTGAGGCGTGGATGACAACGATCCGGTCGCTGCGGGGCTGGAGCGCCTCCTGGGAGAGGCCCGGAGCAGGGCGGCGGACGTCGCCGAACCGCAGGTGGAACGGCCGTCTCCGGTCCCTCACAGCGCCTTGAGAGCCGCCGCCGTGGCCCGGGTCAAGCGCTCCAGATATCCCTTCGGCGGCTTTGGGCCACGGATCACCACGGCGCGCCAGTACAGCGGTCCGGACATCAGGTCGAGAGCCAGTTCGCCGTCGACGTCCGCCCGGATCTCACCGCGCGCGCGGGCCGCCTCGACGATGCCGTTCGCGACGCCCGCCTGCCCCTCGCGCAGTGCCTTCTGCAGGGCCTCGGCGATCTCCGGATTGCGGGCCGCCTCGGCCTGAAGATCCGGGATGACCTGCGAGGCCACAGGGTGACGCAGGGCGCGTGAGGTGACCTCGTACAGCAGGCGCAGGTCGCCCTCCAGGGTGCCCGTGTCGGGCGCGGGCAGCCCTTGCACGGCGATCGCGGAGACCAGGTCGAGCACCAGGTGCAGCTTGGAGCGCCACCGGCGGTACACGGCGGTCTTGCCGACGCCCGCGCGGCGCGCGATCCCCTCGATGGACATGCGCGCGTATCCGACGGCGGCGAGTTCCCCGAAGACGGCGGCGCGGATCGCCTCCGTGACGTCCTCCCGGAGGACGGCCGCCCCGGCGGGGGCCCGGCGGCGCGGCTGCGGCTTCGCCTCCGGCTCCGGCCGCGGCGGCAACTCCGGCTGCTGAGGGCTCTGGGCTGCTCCGTCGGCGTCGGCGTTCGTCGTCATGCGTCCCAGCATAGAGGCGTGACGACGAAACGGTTGCGTTCCGACGCCGGATCGGCCTACGCTCACGTGACGACGATACGGTCCCGTCCCGACGTAAAGCCGTCGCCAATCGCAGCTCAACCGCAGGTAAAGAGCCCTCAAGGGCTCCCGCGCACGTCCCTTCCTCCCTCTCCGCCCCTCCCCCGAGTGAAAGCAGCGGATGTGAGTCAGGTCCTCGACACACCGTCCTCGGCGACCCCGCCCCCGGCGCCGGTCCTGCCCGACGACGACCCCGCGGCACTCGCCGCCCGCCACGGCCTCACCGTCAGCGGCGCACGGCCCACCCTGCCCGCGTACGTCCGTCAGTTGTGGGCGCGCCGGCACTTCATCACCGCGTTCGCCACGGCCAAGCTCACCGCCCAGTACAGCCAGGCGAAGCTCGGCCAGGTCTGGCAGGTGGCCACCCCGCTGCTGAACGCGGCGGTCTACTACTTCATCTTCGGCGTCCTGATGGGCACCAGCCGGGGCGTACCGGACTACGTTCCGTTCCTGGTCACGGGCGTGTTCGTGTGGACGTTCACACAGAGCTCGATCATGGCGGGCACCCGGGCGATCTCCGGCAGCCTCGGCCTCGTCCGCGCCCTGCACTTCCCGCGGGCCGCGCTCCCGGTGTCGTACGCGCTGCAACAGCTTCAGCAGCTGCTGTTCTCGATGGCCGCGCTGTTCGTGATCCTGCTCTGCTTCGGTGTGCCCGTCGGCGTGTCCTGGCTGCTGGCCGTGCCGACGCTGGCACTTCAGTTCGTGTTCAACGCGGGCGTGGCGATGATCGTGGCCCGGCTGGGCGCCCGGACCCCGGACATCGCCCAGCTGATGCCGTTCCTGCTGCGGACCTGGATGTACGTCTCCGGTGTCATGTGGAGCATCGACCGGGTGCTCAGCGGCCACCCGGACATGCCGCGGATCGTGCTGCTCGCCCTCCAGTGCAACCCGGCCGCCGTCTACATCGACCTCATGCGGTTCGCGCTGATCGACTCGTTCCACGCGAGCCAGCTCCCCCACCACGTGTGGGCTCTCGCGGTCGGCTGGGCGCTGCTCGCCGGCGTCGGCGGGTTCATCTACTTCTGGAAGGCTGAGGAGACGTACGGCCGTGGCTGAACAGAACGCAGTTGCCGAACAGAGCGCAGTCACCGACGGAGCCGACCGCCGGATCCCCACCGTCGTCGCCGACCGCGTCGACATCGTCTACCGGGTCAACGGCACGGGAGTGGGGCGGGGCAGCGCGACCGCCGCGCTCAACCGCATCCTGCGCGGGAAGAAGTCCGAACAGGCCTCGGGCGTGCGCAAGGTGCACGCCGTCAGGTCCGTCTCCTTCACCGCGTACCGGGGTGAGGCGATCGGCCTGATCGGCACGAACGGTTCGGGCAAGTCCACCCTGCTCAAGGCCGTCGCGGGCCTGCTGCCCGTCGAGCACGGCCGCATCTACACGGACGGCCAGCCCTCCCTGCTCGGCGTCAACGCCGCGCTGATGAACGATCTCACCGGCGAACGCAACGTCTACCTCGGCGGGCTCGCGATGGGCATGTCGCGGGAGCAGGTACGCGAGCGCTACCAGGAGATCGTCGACTTCTCCGGGATCAACGAGAAGGGCGACTTCATCACCCTGCCGATGCGCACGTACTCCTCCGGGATGGCCGCGCGGCTGCGGTTCTCCATCGCCGCCGCCAAGGACCACGACGTGCTGATGATCGACGAGGCCCTCGCGACGGGGGATCGCTCCTTCCAGAAGCGCTCCGAAGCCCGGATCCGCGAGCTGCGGAAGAGTGCGGGCACGGTTTTTCTTGTGAGCCACAACAACAAGTCGATCCGGGACACGTGTGATCGGGTGCTGTGGCTCGAACGGGGGGGAACTCCGTTTGGACGGTCCCACGGAGGAAGTCCTCAAGGAGTACGAGAAGTTCACGGGGGGTGGGGGGAAGGGGTAGTTCGG
>NZ_JBHWZP010000326.1:0-10127 GCF_042728395.1 Streptomyces sp. NPDC060205 | reverse complement strand
GATGTGTATAAGAGACAGCCGCTGGGGTCCGCGCCCTCCTTGTGCTGCCCTGCTTCGAAGGCCGGGCGGCCGTGCCGGGAACAGCCGGTGCGGTGGACACTGTTTCATCGACCGAGGCACCGGTGTGTCCCGCCACGGCCTCGGACCAGGATGAACACTCTGCAGAAGGATCTTCTTCATGACCGACCGGCCCTTGACGATCATGGCAGTGCACGCCCACCCCGACGACGAGGCGACCAGCACCGGAGGGATCCTCGCGCAGTATGCGGCGGAAGGCATCCGCACGGTGCTCGTGACCTGTACCGACGGCGGTTGCGGAGACGGGCCGGGGGGTGTCAAGCCGGGTGATCCGGGGCACGACCCGGCGGCGGTCGTCGCGATGCGCCGGCAGGAGCTTCTGGCGAGCTGCGACGTCCTGAAGATCAGCGATCTGGAGACGCTGGACTACGCCGACTCCGGGATGATGGGCTGGCCGAGCAACGACGCCCCCGGATCCTTCTGGCAGACCCCCGTGGCGGAGGGCGCGGCCCGGCTCGCGGACCTCATGCGCGAATACCGGCCCGATGTGGTCGTCACCTACGACGAGAACGGCTTCTACGGCCACCCCGACCACATCCAGGCCCACCGCATCACGATGGCGGCGCTGGAGCTGACCGAGCTGACGCCGAAGGTGTACTGGACCACGATGCCCCACTCGGCGATGCAGCGGTTCGGCGAGTTCATGCGCGAGTTCAATCCGGATTTGCCCGAGCCGGACCCCGCCGAGGTCGCCGAGATGGCCAAGATCGGCCTCCCCGACGACGAGGTCACCACGTGGGTGGACACCACCGCGTTCAGCGGTCAGAAGTACGACTCGCTGGCCGCGCACGCCAGCCAGGGCGAGAACATCTTCTTCCTCAAGATGGGCAAGGAGCGGTTCGGCGAGTTCATGGGCATGGAGACCTTCGTACGGGTGAAGGACGCCACCGGTGCGGCCCTGCCGGAGAAGGACCTGTTCGCCGGACTGCGCTGATCACCGGTCCCCGGGAGGGGCCGGCCGTCCCGCGAGCCGGGGCGGCCGGGCCTCTCCCGTCACCGGGAACCGTTTCAGCGGGTTACGGCGTGTACACGGCCGGTCGTGGTGCCGTCGGCATGCCGTTGCCGATGAAGAAGCTGGGGTGCGGCGGCTGGTTGTAGGCGGTGTTCTGCCAGGCGATGCCCGTGCGGTACATCGTGTCGTGGAGCAGGGTCGTGATCTTCGTGGCGGTTTCCGTCGGCGTCGAGTAGATGCGCAGGGCCGTGTTGTCGCTCGTCGCCCAGACGACCTCCTCGCGCCAGTCGCCGAAGAGGTCCCCGGAGAGGGCCGGCGTCGCCTTGGTGCCGTTGTTGGAGTGGACGGAGGCGCCGGTCAGCAGGCGGGTGTCGGCGGACGTGCCGTACTTGTCGATGTGGGTGCCGTCGAGGAGTTCGCGGGTGGTGTCGCCGTCCCACCAGGACAGGAAGTTGACCGAGGACGGCTCGCGGCCCTTGGTGGCGCCGGCCTCGTCCCGGATGTTGGTGTCGGAGGCCGACCACACCTCGGCGCCGTCGTTGCCCGCGTAGATGTCGCCGGCCACTCCCCTGCCGTTGTCGCAGCAGGCGGCGAGCTGCCAGCGGATCGCGCCGTTCGCGGGATTGATGTACAACTCGGCGGGCTGGGACGTGGATTCGGACACCTTGAAGTATTCGAGGCCCGACATTCCCGGGTCGAGGTCGCCCAGATGCTGGGCGTCGCCGTGCCCGGTCTTCGTGGTCCACAGGCCGTTGCCGTTGTCGTCGACGGCCATCGCCCCGTAGACGATCTCGTCCTTGCCGTCGTTGTCGACGTCGCCGACGGACAGGCTGTGCGAGCCCTGACCGTCGTAGCCCTTGCCGGTGTTGGTCGACGAGTTGGTGTCGAAGGTCCAGCGGCGGGTGAACGCGCCGCCCCGCCAGTCCCAGGCCGCGATCACCGAGCGCGTGTAGTAGCCGCGCGCCATGACGAGCGAGGGCCGGGCGCCGTCGAGATAGGCGGTGCCCGCGAGGAACCGGTCCACGCGGTTGCCGTACGAGTCGCCCCACGACGAGACCGTGCCGCGCGCCGGGACGTAGTCCACCGTCCCCATCGCCTTGCCGGTCTGGCCGTTGAACATGGTCAGGTACTCGGGCCCGGTCAGGACGTATCCGCTGGAGTTGCGGTGGTCGGCGGAGGAGCTGCCGATGACCGCGCCCGTGCCGTCGACCGTCGCGTCGGCGGTCTTCGCGGCCACCTCCGCCTTGCCGTCACCGTCGTAGTCGTACACCTGGAACTGGGTGTAGTGCGCGCCCGAGCGGATGTTGCGGCCGAGGTCGATACGCCACAGCCGGGTGCCGTCGAGCTTGATCCCGTCGATGACCGTGTTGCCGGTGTAGCCGGACTGGGAGTTGTCCTTGGCGTTGGTGGGCTGCCACTTCAGGACGAAGTCGAGCGCCCCGTCGCCGTCCAGGTCGCCGACCGAGGCGTCGTTGGCCTCGTAGGTGTACGCGACACCGTCGGGGGTGGTGCCGCCTGCCGGCGGGCTGATGGGTACGTCCTTGTAGCCGGTGCGGAACTGGATCGCGTGCACGGAGTCGGCCTGCTCGACACCTCCGACGATCGCGCGAACGGTGTAGTCGGCCTGGGCGGGTCCGGCGGAGTGGAAGTAGTTCGTCGAGCCGGTGATCGGGGTCGAGTTGACCTTCGTACCCGCCCGGTAGACGTTGAACGAGACGTCGTTCGGGTCGGTGCCGAGCCAGCGCCAGCTGACCAGGTTGCCCGCGTCGGTGTGGACGCTGACGACGCCCCGGTCGAGTTTCTCGACCTGGCGTGCGGTCGCGGCCTCGGCGGGTGTGGCGGTGAGCGTGGTGAGTCCGGCGGCGGCGAGGGCGCCGGCGAGCACGGTTGCGAGGAGGAGACGGGTCCTGGGACGTCTGCGATGCGGGTGCTGCACGGTGGGGTACCTCCCTGGGAGGGGGCAGACGGGTTCTGTCACCTCAGTTGCCGCTGGGGGCAGGGGGGTTGCCGTGTTTTGGTAAACGCTCTCTACGTGTAGGTGCGGGCGAGTGCGGTGACCGTCGCCGCGATGCGTTCGCGCAGTTCGGGCGGAGCCAGCACCTCCACACCCGTGCCGAGCCGCAGAAACTCGCCGTGGGCGTGCTCGACGGACTCGATGGGTACGGTGGCCAGGGTCCAACCCCCCTCTTCCGGTACGCCGCCTGCGCGCACGGCGTCACCCGCCGGGCCGGAGAGACGCGTGCCGGGGGCGAGCCTGACCACCGCCTCCGCCCGGTGCAGCCGGTCGTGGAAGTCGCGCTGGTACGCGGCCCAGTACGCGCCGAGGTCGAACCCGTCGGGACGGGTGAACTCCTCGCCCCCTGCGCCGAGTTCGAGGATCTGGTCGACTCGGAACGTACGCGGTCCCGGGCCCGCGACGACGTACCAGCGGCCCCCCTTGAGGACCAGGCCGTACGGTTCCAGGCGGCGCCGTACGTCGGTCGGCTCGCGCCAGCGGCGGTACAGGACGTGCAGGACCCTGCTGTGCCAGACGGCGTCGGCGACGGCCGGCAGGTGCGGGGCGGCGCCGTTGTCGGTGTCCGCGTACCAGCCCGGTGCGTCCAGGTGGAAACGGCCGCTGACGCGGTCGGCGTGCTCGCGCAGCTCGCTCGGCAGGGCGGCACGTACCTTGAGCTGGGCGGCGGCCAGCAGCGGACCGAGCCCGAGCTCGGCGGCCGGGCCCGGCACCCCCGCGAGGAACAGGGCTTCCGCCTCGCCCGCGGTGAGGCCGGTCAGACGGGTGCGGTAGCCGTCGAGGAGCCGGTAGCCGCCCGTGTGACCTGCGTCGCCGTACAGCGGGACACCGGCCTCGCTCAGCGCCTCCACGTCCCGGTAGACCGTGCGCACCGAGACCTCCAGCTCCTCCGCGAGGGCGGCGGCGGTCATCCGGCCCCTGGTCTGGAGCAGCAGGAGGATCGAGACGAGGCGGGCCGACTTCATCGCGTCAGGATGCCAGGCTTCACTGACAGAGGATGTCAGTGAAGCGGACCTAGCGTCCCCTCCATGACCTTCGCGGAGAAACTGCTGACCGTGCCGCCGCCCATCGAGGTGGCAGGCCGGTGGATCAAGCGCTACCACGTCACGGCCGACCCGGCGGGCATCGCACCGGACGTCGAGGAGGCGGCGTACGCGATGCTGCCGAAGCTGCTTCCGGAGGCGGACGGCACGCCGCCCGCCACGTTCGTCGTGCTGCACCGGGGCGGCGACGACGGTGCCTATCTGAACGCGTACAGCTGGGTGTGGGACAACGTCCTGCACTTCGGGGGCGCCACGGCGGGGCAGCCCGTGCTGGGGTGTCCGGACCGCGACCCGACGCACTTCATCACGCTGGACCGGCCGTGGATCGGGTGCGTCTGGGAGTTGCCGCCGGTTCTGCACGAACGTGACGCATGGGTGCGGCACGTACTCGCGCCCGGCGCGCCCGACCTCGACGGCTACCTGACCGACAGCTTGCCTGGGGGCACGACGGGGGACCGCGCGCCCTAGGGGGCGCGAGGAACGGCGCGAGCAACCCCCACCGGCCCGCACCCCACATCCAGGCGGTACCCCCACCCCCCTAGGGGCGCGGGGAACGGCGCGACCAGCCCCCACCGGCCCGCAGCCGACCCCGAGCCCGGGGATCCCCCCCTAGGGGCGCGGGGCGCGGCCCCGGGGCCGACCGCAGGCCGTCGGGGGCTGCTCGCGCCAGGGGGCGGGGGCGCGGCTCCGATGGCGGCTGCGGGTCGTCGAGGGCTGGCCGCGCAGTTCCCCGCGCCCCTAAGGGGGTGGGGCGAACCGCCGGGAGTCGAGTACCGGTCGTCGGGGGCTGGTCGCGCCGTTCCTCGCGCCCCTAGGGGGTGGGGGTACCGCCGGGATGTCGGGTGCGGGGCGGTGGGGGCTGGTCGCGCCGTTCCTCGCGCCCCTGGGGGGTGGGGGTATGGCCGGGATGTCGGGTGTGGGGCGTCCCAGGGGCCTCGTGGTTCTAGAGGGGGTGCCTCGGCTTTTGGAATGCTCGGAGTTTGAACTGGGGTTCCGCGCGGGGGACTTGCTGGTCCGGGAGTTGTTCCAGGCGGGACGCCAGTTCCTCGGTGAGCGGGGCCCCGGGGGCCAGCAGCGTGTACCAGCCGCGGCGCACGTCGGCCGCCGCCTGACGCGGGGTGCGCCCCTGACCCCGGCCACAGAAGACCGCCCGGCCCGCCGGCAGGAGCGCGTACCGGCCGGCGTACGAGGCCACGAGGTCGACGCGGTCCCTGGCGGCGCGCCGGGGACGCGGCGCCATCACGGCGTCGATGTCGCTGCCCACGTCGTGCGAGGCCGCCTTGTCGACGGTCGTGACGAGGACGCCTCCGGGCCGCAGCACCCGGGCCGCCTCGGCGACGACCTGTTCCGCGTCGTCCAGGAGGTGCAGCAGCCAGATCGCCGTGACGGCGTCGAACGCGGCGTCGGGGAAGGGGAGTCGGCGGGCGTCCGCCAGTACGACTCGGCCCGGCACTCGCGCCGCCGCCCTGCTCAGCATGCCGTACGCCGCGTCGGCGCCCGTCACGTCGAGTCCGGCCGCCAGGAGCCGGCGGGTCACGGTACCGGTGCCGCAGGCCACGTCCAGGAGGGTGCGGGTGCCGTCGGGGAGCAGTCCGAGAACGGCGTCGGCGGCTGCCGCGGCGCGGGGTTCGCCGCCCCGCAGCGCGTCGTACCGCTCGGCCTCCTCGTCGTAGTCGAAGACCAGCGTGCTCACCGCGCGCCGTGCCCGGTGCTCAGCTCCTCGACCCGGCCGGCCAGCGCGAAGTCCTTCTCGGTGACGGCCCCGCCCACGCTGTGCGTGTTCACGGTGAGGGAGACGGTGTCGTAGCCGAGCGTGAGGTCCGAGTGGTGGTCCAGCTCGTCCTGCACCTGGGCGATGTGGACGACCAGGGCCGCCGCGGCGAAGTGCGAGCCCAGCCGGTAGGTACGGGAGATTCTGTCTCCGTCGAGGGACCAGCCGGGCAGTTCCGCGAGCCGGTCCTCGATCTCCTTCTGCGACAACGGTTCGAGAGGCATGATCGCGCTCCTTCCATGGCGTCCGGATCTCCTCAGCCTGCCACAGTCCCGCTCCCCCGTCCCTGGTCAGGCGGGTACCGCGAAGGGCACGGGGGCCGCATTCGGCCCCGCCGGCCGCACATCGACCCGTACGGGCGCGTCGGCTACGGTCGGGGCATGACCAGCGCCGCGTACACCTCCGGGTCCGTCAGCGTGTCCGCCGGCGCGCGGGGCGGTGTCCCCGCCGCCGACCAGGGAGTCGGCCCGCTGCTGCGCGGCTGGCGGGAGCAGCGCCGGGTGAGCCAGCTGGAGCTGGCGTTGCGGGCGGGCTCGTCGGCGCGGCACATCAGCTTCATCGAGACGGGCCGCTCCCGGCCGAGCGAGGAGATGGTGCTGCGGCTCGCCGAGCATCTGGACGTACCGGTGCGGGACCGCAACTCCCTTCTGCTGGCGGCCGGTTACGCACCGCACTACCCGGAGACCCCGCTGGACGATCCGGCGCTGGACGCGCTGCGGGAGGGCGTGGAGCGGCTGATCCAGGGCTACGAGCCCTATCCGGCGCTGGTCGTGGACGCCACGTACAACGTGGTCGCCGCCAACCGGGGCATCCTGATGCTGCTGGGCGGCGTCGACGAGAAGCTGCTCGCCCCGCCGCTGAACGCGATGCGGCTGACGCTGCACCCCGAGGGACTGGCGCCGAGGATCCGCAATCTGCGCGAGTGGCGCGGCCATCTGCTGGCCCAGATGGAACGGGACATCGCACTGCGCCGCTCACAGCCGCTGCGCGCGCTGTACGAGGAGGTGGCCGCCTATCCGGCTCCGCCCGCCGCCCCTCTCGACGCCCCGCCCGGCGAGGAGCCCGCCGAGCCCGTCCCCTCCTTCGCGCTGCCGATGCGGATCGAGCACGAGGGGCGGGTGCTGTCCTTCATCTCGTCCATCTCCACGTTCAACACTCCGATGGACGTGACGGTCGCCGAGCTGGCGATCGAGACGCTGCTTCCGGCCGACCCGGCGACGGCGAAGTATCTGCGCTCACTCATGTCCTGACGTTTCGTCAGGCACGGATCGTCAGCCCTTCCGGCGGGCTGCGGGCCGGTACGACCACGCTTCCGCCCGCCGCGAGGGGCGAACGACTACCCGGGACGGAGGCCGACACACCGGGCAGGATGAGGGGATCCGGTGAGGCTTTCGCGGGAACGTGGCACACTTCTCGCCATGTTCGGGGCTCGGGGAGGCGCAGCGTGAGTGAGAGGCGGCCTGCGCCGACCGTGGGGCAGGTGGTGCTGGGCAGACGGCTCCAGGAGCTGCGTGAGGCGTCCGGCCTGAAGCGGGACGAGGCCGCGCGGATCCTGCGGGTGGCGCCCGCGACCGTCCGGCGTATGGAGATGGCCGAGGTCGCGCTGAAGATCCCGTACGTGCAGGTGCTCCTGTCGACGTACGGAGTGGGCGACGAGGAGACGGCGGCCTTCGTCCGGCTGGTCGAGGAGGCGAACGAGCCCGGCTGGTGGCAGCGCTTCCACGACGTCCTGCCGGACTGGTTCAGCCTGTACGTGAGCCTGGAGGGGTCCGCCTCGATCATCCGGTCGTACGAGCCGCACTTCGTGCCGGGGCTGCTGCAGACCGAGGACTACGCCCGTGCCGTCCTGGAGGCGGGCACGGTCGGGCAGACGGGGACCGACGAGATCGAACGCCATGTGTCCCTGCGGATGGCCCGGCAGAAGCTGCTCGCGGGGGAACGTCCGCCGCATCTGTGGGTGATCATGGAGGAAACGGTCCTGCAGCGGCCGGTCAGTATCCGGTCCGAGGTGATGGCTGACCAGCTGGACCATCTCCTCGCGGCCGTCGAGAACGACCACATCACGCTGCAGATCGCCGAGTTCTCGGCGGGGCCGCATCCGGGGACGTACGCGCCCTTCGTGCTGTTCCGGTTCGCGGAGCCGGAGCTGCCGGACATGGTGTACACGGAGTATCTGACCGGGGCGCTGTACCTGGACTCCCGTAAGGAAGTGGCCGCGCATCTGGAGGTGCTGGACCACATGGCGACGGGGGTGGCTTCCGCCCGGCGGACCAGGGAGATGATTCTGGCGCGCCGGGCGGATTTTTGACACCGGTTCCGCCCAGGGGTGCTTGAGCACGTTCGTAGACTGACCGTCGTCCGGGGCTGAGCGCGCAGTTCCCCGCGCCCCTGGGTGGTGGGGGTGAGCGTCGGCTGTCAGGTCGGGGTGTCCTTCTTGTCTGTGTTCTTGGGGTCCTCGTCCACTATTTCCGCGTCCACCACGCTCTCCTCGTCCGGTGGGGCGGACTGATCCGAACCGGGCTGGTCCGTGCCGGGCTGGTCCCGTGGGGGTGACTGCTGGGCCTGGGCGTACATGGTCTGGCCCATCTTCTGGCTGACGGTGGCCAGTTTCTCGGCGCCCGTGCGCAGGGTGTTCGTGTCGGTGCCGTCGCGGTCGTTCAGGAGTGTCTGCAGTTCGGCGATCGCGGCCTCGACCTCCGCCTTGATGTCGGCCGGGACGCGCTCCTCGTTGTCACGGATGAACTTCTCGGTCTGGTAGACGAGTTGCTCGGCCTGGTTGCGGGTCTCGGCGGCCTCGCGGCGCTTGCGGTCCTCGTCGGCGTACTGCTCGGCCTCGCGCATCATGCGGTCGATGTCGTCCTTGGCGAGCGCGGAACCGCCCGTGACGGTCATCTTCTGCTCGCGGCCGGTGGCGAGGTCCTTCGCCGAGACGTGCATGATCCCGTTGGCGTCGATGTCGAAGGCGACCTCGATCTGCGGCAGCCCGCGCGGCGAGGGCGGCAGCCCTGTGAGGTCGAAGACGCCCAGTTTCTTGTTGTAGGCGGCGATGTCGCGTTCGCCCTGGAAGACCTGGATGCCGACGGACGGCTGGTTGTCCGTGGCGGTGGTGAAGATCTCCGAACGCCGGGTGGGAATCGTCGTGTTGCGTTCGATGAGCTTGGTCATGATGCCGCCCTTGGTCTCGATGCCCAGGGACAGCGGGGTGACGTCGAGGAGGAGGACGTCCTTCACGTCGCCTCGGATGACGCCCGCCTGGAGCGCCGCGCCGAGTGCCACGACCTCGTCGGGGTTGACGCCCTTGTGCGGGTCCTTGCCGGTGAGTTCCTTGACCACCTCGGTGACCGCGGGCATCCGGGTCGAGCCGCCGACGAGGATGACGTGGTCGACCGCGGAGAGCTGCACGCCGGCGTCCTTGACCGCCTGGTGGAAGGGAGCCTTGCAGCGTTCGAGCAAGTCCGCTGTCAGCTCCTGGAACTGAGCGCGCGTCAGCTTCTCGTCCAGGTGCAGCGGGCCGTCGCCGGTCGCGGTGATGTAGGGCAGGTTGATGGTCGTCTCGGTGGACGAGGACAGCTCGATCTTGGCCTTCTCCGCGCCCTCCCGCAGCCGCTGGAGCGCCATCTTGTCCTGGGCGAGGTCGATGCCGTACTGGCCCTTGAAGCGTTTGACGAGGTGCTCGACGACCCGCTGGTCCCAGTCGTCGCCGCCCAGTTGGGTGTCCCCGTTGGTGGCCTTGACCTCGATGACCCCGTCGCCGATCTCCAGGAGGGAGACGTCGAACGTGCCGCCGCCCAGGTCGAAGACGAGGACGGTCTGCTCCTCACCGCGGTCGAGTCCGTACGCGAGGGCCGCGGCCGTCGGTTCGTTGATGATCCGCAGGACGCTCAGGCCCGCGATCTCGCCGGCCTCCTTGGTGGCCTGGCGCTGGGTGTCGTCGAAGTAGGCGGGCACGGTGATCACGGCTTCCGTGACGTCCTCGCCGAGATACGCCTCGGCGTCCCGCTTCAGTTTCTGCAGCACGCGCGCGGAGAGTTCCTGCGCGCGGTAGCGGGTGCCGTCGATCGTGCCGCCGTCGCTGCCGGGGAACCGCCAGCCCGGGTCCCCCATATGGCGTTTGACGGAGCGCGCGGTGCGCTCGATGTTCGTGACGGCCTGCCGTTTGGCGACCTCTCCGACGAGCACTTCCCCGTTCTTGGCGAACGCCACCACCGAGGGGGTGGTGCGCGCGCCCTCGGCGTTGGCGACGACCGTGGGCTCACCCCCTTCCAGTAC
>NZ_JBHWZP010000325.1:0-10137 GCF_042728395.1 Streptomyces sp. NPDC060205 | reverse complement strand
GCCCCCGCCGGGGCGCGGGTGGAGACGGAGCGGTCCGAGGAGTGATTCGGGGGGCGATCGGGGAGAGTGGATTGCATGAGCGACGGCAGCGGCGGCAGCGACCGGTTCGAAGGCTTGGAGCGCATCGGCAGGGCGCGGGTCCGCAGCTGGCTCGTGACCGCCGTCGAGGAGGCCAGGGCCGGCCTCGCGGAGGGCGGCATCCCCATCGGCGCCGCCCTGTACGCGGCGGACGGCACCCTGCTGGGCCGGGGCCGCAACCGGCGCGTCCAGGACGGCGACCCGTCCACGCACGCCGAGACGGCCGCCTTCCGCGACGCGGGCCGGCAGCGCTCGTACCGCGGCACGACGATGGTGACCACGCTCTCGCCGTGCTGGTACTGCAGCGGTCTCGTCCGGCAGTTCGGGATCTCCCGGGTGGTCGTCGGGGAGGCCGAGACCTTCCACGGCGGACACGACTGGCTGGCGGAGCACGGCGTGGAGATCGTGCTCCTCGACGACGCCGAGTGCGTCGCCATGATGCGCGACTTCGTCAAGGAAAACCCCGCACTGTGGAACGAGGACATCGGTGAGTGACCCGACATCGGTGAATGACACCGCCACCCGCACCGGGCCCCGCGTGCCGACCGTCGATCTCGGGCCCTGGCTCTCCGGCGACCCCGAGGCCCGTACCCGGATCGCCCGGACGGTCGACAGCGCGCTCCAGAACGCCGGGTTCCTGCTGGTGACCGGCCACGGCGTCGACCCCGCCCTGCGGGTCCGCGTCCGCGAGGCGGCCCGCGCCTTCTTCGTGCTGCCCGCCGAGGCCAAGGAGCCGTACGCGGTGAAGGTCGGCGGCCGGGGCTGGCTCGGTCCCGGCGCCGAGGCCAACGGCTACGCGGAGGGCACCCCGACCCCGCCCGACCTGAAGGAGTCCCTGAGCTTCGCGACGCACGAGCCCTTCGACGACCCGGTGACCGACGCGGAGTGGTGCGCCCCGAACGTCTGGCCGGCGGAGGCCCCGGGGCTCCGGGCGCTGTGCGAGGAGTACCTCGCGCGGATGGGCGAACTGGAGAACCATCTCCTCGCCCTGCTCGGTGAGGCGCTGGGCCTGGAGCCCGACTTCTTCACCCGGCACATGGACCACCCGACCTACGGCTTCAACATCAACTGGTACCCGGGCAGGGAGGTCGTCGGCGAGCCCGAGGAGGGTCAGTTCCGTATCGGCCCGCACACCGACTTCGGCACGGTCACCATCCTCGACCGGCAGGCCGGCAAGGGCGGGCTGCAGATCTGGACGGACGACGGCGGCTGGGAGGACGCGCCCTTCGACCCGGCGGCGTTCACCGTCAACATCGGTGACCTGATGGCCCGCTGGACCGGCGACCGCTGGCGCTCCGGCCGCCATCGCGTCCTGCCGCCGCCCGCAGACGAGCCCTCCGAGGAGCTGATGTCCCTCGTCTACTTCGGCGAGTGCACCCCGGGGACCCGCGTGGAGTCGGTCCCGGCCCCGGTCGGCCGGGTGGCGTACGAACCCGTCGACTCCCACGTGTACCTGCGGTCGAAACTCGACTCGATCACCGTCAACTGAACCGGGCCCGGTCGGACTGTGCCGACGGCGCCGACATTTGCGTAAGCCCGCGGACAGCAACCGGTCCACTCCGAAGCAACGCCCCCTGATCGCCCCCCGGTTGATACACCTCACCTCTACGAGAACCGGACCCGAGGGGTCCCAGGGGGAGATGCGGTGCGCAGAGGGCTGCACGGCCGAGGGGCGTTGTTCGACACGGAGCCGCCCGGCCTCGCTCCACGGCTCGTCGGCCTGCGGCCGTTCCAGCACGGGCCCAGTCCCTGCGAACACCCGAAGGAGCTCCCCTTCGTGGTGTTCGCCGGGGCCCGCGGGCTCGGCAAGAGCGCGGTGCTGGCGGAGCTGCGGGCCGCGTACGAGGGGCGGACTCCCCTCGCGCTGATCGACTGCGAGGCCGACCGGTTCGCAGGGCCCCCCGCGGGACAGCCGCACGAGGTCTGGTCGCCCGTGGCACAGGCGCTGGTGACGATCGCCGAACAGCTCGCGGAGCCGGTGGCCGACGCGGGACGGATCCCCTTCCCCCGGCTCGCGGCGGGCCTGCTGGCCGTGGCGGCGGGCGGCTGGAACGACCGGGACGTGCCCCGCGCCCGCCGGGAGGCCGAACGGATCCTGCTGCTGAACGACACGGGCTCCTGGGTCGGCTCCCCCACGAGCCGCTGGGTCGGCCGGGTCTCGGCCCGCCTCACCGACCCCCTCACCGGCCCCCTGCCGGGTACCGGTACGGGTACTGGTACGGGTCCGGTGGTCGAGCCGGTCGTCGAGGCCGCCCTGGAGACGTTCTCCGAGGGGGTCTCGCCCACGCACCGCCGGCTGCGGAAGGCCGCCGCCTGGTACCGCGACCACCCGAACGCCGACGGCAACCCCAAGCTCGGACTCCTGCTGCTCTCCGGCCACTTCAGGGCGGGCGGCGACCTGCGCACCCACGCCGAGGGCCATCTCGTACGGGCCCTGCTGGCCGATCTCGACGACGCGTACGGCGGTGCGCTGCCGCGCGGGAACCGGCTCGGGCGTCCGGTGGTCCTCGTCGACAACGCGCAGAGCGCGCCGGGCGTCGGGCTGATCGGAGCGGTGCTGCGGGACCGGGCCGGCGGCATCGCCGACCGGGTGGCGTTCTTCGCCGGTCTGCGCGGGCACGGTCATCCGGCGCTGCGCAACGCGACCCGCCGCACCCTGTCCGAGCTGGTCCGCGCGAGCGGCTGGGAGCCCGGCGGCACGGCCTCGTCGCGGGCGCTGCTCGTCCCGCTGTCACCGCTGTCCCCCGACGACACCCCGCGTGTCGTCGAGGCGGCCTGCCGGGGCCTGGCCGTTCCGTCCCGGCTGCCGGGCGCGGCCCACCGGCTGACCGGCGGCAGCCCGCTCGGTACGGCCCTGTTCGCGGAGTCCGCCCGGCAGAACCTGCCCCGGGGCGCGGGCACGCCCGGCGAACTGCTCACCGCGGACCTCGTACCGCAGGAGACGTACGAGGCAAGCGAGAAGCGTGAGGCGTACAGGGCGCACGAGGTGCATGAGGCACGCGAGAAGCGTGCGGCGTACGGGGCGCACGAGGTGCATGAGGTACGCGAGAAGCGTGCGGCGTGTGACGGGCGGCCCGCCTACCGGGAACTGCTCGACCGGCTCATACCGGACGGCCGCCGGGACGAGCTGGCGCTGCTGGCCGTGGCCCACGACCGCGAGTCGGCGTGCGCGCTGGCCGCGGCCCGGCTCCCCGGCGACTTCGGCGCGGTGGGGGTGCTGGCCCTGGAGGCGCGGCTCGCCGAGGAGGGTCTGCCGACGGTCCCCGGCCAGTTCGTCGGCGACCCGTTCCTGCGCGCGCTGCTGCTGCTCGGCCTGCACCGCAGGGAGCCGGACCACGCCACCTGGAAGGCCGCCCACCGCACACTCGTCGCCCACTACACGGACATCCCGGCCGCGCCGGACGGCACAGCCGACGGCTCGGGGAACGGCCCGAGGTGCGCGGAGCAGCGGATCCTCTACCGGCTCCACCACGAACTCGCCCTGGGCGCCGCCGAACCGGCCGTCACGTGGCTGCGCGACGCCTTCGCCCACCACGACACGAAGGCGTGGCTGCGGGCGCTGGTCTTCCTCGCGTCGGCGCCGTACCACCCCACGCCCGCCCCGGACGGGTACGGGGGCGCCACGTCCGACGCCCGCACCCGGGTCGCGCTCGGCCGCGTCGGCGGCGGCCCGCCTCCGCCCGAGGGCGCGGACACCGCCCTGCACCTGCGGATCCGCCGGCTCCTGTACGGGATCTGGCAGGTCACCGACCCGCTGGCGCTGCCGGACCCGGTGGTCGCCGAGCGGCTGCGGTCCGAGCTGGGGCAGCTGTCGAGGCTGCGGACCACGGACGTGGAGCCGCTGCTGCGGGCCTCCGTCCACTGGCCCGAGGACGCCCTGTCCGGCCGCCCCCTCCGTGGGGGTCAGACCCCGGCGTAGGAGTGCTTGCCGGTGACGAAGATGTTGACGCCGTAGTAGTTGAACAGCCAGCAGGCGAAGGCCGCGAGCGCGATGTACGCGGCCTTGCGGCCCTTCCAGCCGGCCGTGGCACGGGCGTGCAGATAGCAGGCGTAGGCGACCCAGGTGATGAACGACCAGGTCTCCTTGGGGTCCCAGCCCCAGTAGCGGCCCCACGCGTCGCCCGCCCAGATCGCGCCCGCGATGATCGTGAACGTCCACAGCGGGAAGACGGCCGCGTTCACGCGGTACGAGAACTTGTCGAGCGAGGCCGAGGCGGGCAGCCGCTCCAGCACGGAGGTCGCGAAGCGGCCCGGCTTGCCGCCGGTCGCCAGCTTGTTCTCGTAGCTGTCCTTGAAGAGGTACAGGATCGTGCCGACCGCGCCCACGTAGAAGACCGCGCCGCAGAAGATCGCCGTGGAGACGTGGATGTACAGCCAGTACGAGTGGAGCGCGGGCACCAGCTGGTCGCTCGCCGTGTACAGGACGGTGACGGCGAGGCCGAGGTCCAGCAGGACCGTGGTGACCAGGAAGAGGCCCATCCAGCGGACGTTCTTCTTCATCGCCAGCAGTGCGAGGTACACGCCGACGGCGACGGTGGAGAAGGTGATGTTGAACTCGTACATGTTGCCCCACGGCGCCCGCTGCACCGACAGAGCGCGGGCGAGCACACCGCCGAACGCGATGAGGAAGGCGAGCACGGTGAGGGAGATGGCGATCCGGCCGTACAGGTCGCCCTGCTCGTCACCGCCGTGCGCGCCGGGCCCGTCCGGCACCTCCCGGGCGCCGGCCGCGGCCCGGGTGACGACCTGGGGCCGCTCCAGCACGGCGGTGCCGCCCGCGGTCTGCACGGTGACCGCCGGGCCGGCCGCCTTCTTGCCGGCCTTGCCGGCCTGGTCGGCGGTGAGCGCGGCGGCCGTACGGCCGACCTTGCTGCGGCTGCCGAGGAGCCATTCGGCGATGTACGCGAAGAAGGCCAGCGTGTAGACGGCCATCGCGGAGTAGATCAGCGTGTTGCTGACGTTCGCGAGGTGCTCGTTGGTCGCGGCGGCCAGGTCGGTCGCGGCGGCGAAGTCGGTTGCGGCGAGGTCGGTTGCGGCGGCGAGAGTCACTTCGTCTCAGCCCCTTCGGCAGGTACGGCGGGAGGTTCGGGGGTGGTGGTCTCGTTCTGGGGCTGGTCCGGGGTATTGCTCCCGGGCCGGTCGGACCGGTCCGGGGTGTCGGGTGCGTCCGGCGCCAGGTCGTACAGATGACCCGCCAGGGCGCCCAGTTCCTCGGGGACCTTGGCGGACTCGCTGCGGCCGAGGCCCGCCATCTCGACGACCGTGACCCCGTCGGGGCCGGTCACGGCCCGCACCCACACCCGGCGGCGCTGGATGAAGAGGGAGGCGGCGAGGCCGAAGATGGCGCCGAAGGCACCGGCGAGGGCCCAGCCGGCCCCGGGCTGCCGGGTGACCTGGAAGTTCGCCCACTCCTTGACGCCCTTCTCGAAGGTGATCGAGCCGGCGCCGTTCGGGAGCTGCATGGTCTCGCCCGGCTTCAGGTTCTCCCGCAGCTGCTTGCCCTTGGAGTCCTTGAACTCCTTCATGTTCTTCTTTTCGAGCTGGTAGACGCTCTGCGGCAGGCCCGCGTCGACGCCGAGGTCGCCGTGGTACGCCGTCAGGTTCAGCACCGGGTTCAGCAGCGCCGGGAACTGCGAGACCACCGCGGTGCCGTCGCCGCCGTACGCGGGGAGGAAGAACGCCTGGAAGCCGAGCTGTTCCTGCTTGCCCTTGGCGTCCGTGTAGCCGTCCATGACCTTGATCGCGCCGGTCGAGGTGACGTTCGAGTCGAGCGGCAGCAGCGGCACGGCCTGCTGGTAGACGATCTCGCCCTTGCCGTCCCGGACGGTGACGACGGGCGCGTAGCCGTGGGCGGTGAGGTAGACCTTCGAGTCGTCGATGTCCAGCGGCTGGTTGACCTTGACGGTCTTCTTCTGTTCCTTGCCGTCCGCGCCCTCGCTGTAGTCGACCTTCGCCTGGTACGTGCGCGGCGTGCCCTTGTTGGGCCCCGTCGCCTCGTACGTGCCCTCGAAGTCCTCCAGGACGAAGCTGAACGGCTCCAGGTCGTCGGTGTCGAAGAGGCTGCCGGACTTGAAGTCGTCGTACTGGATGAGCGTGTTGGCGAATCCGTCGCCCTCGACGATCAGTTTGTTGCCCTCGGACTTGAAGAGCTGGCCCCAGGCGAAGGCGACCAGCATCACGATCAGGGCGATGTGGAAGGCGAGGTTGCCGACCTCGCGGAGGTAGCCCTTCTCGGCGGCGACCGCGTCCCCGTCGACGTGCGCGCGGAAGCGCCGCTTCCTCAGGAGCTTCAGCGCCTCGTCGCGGACCTCCTCGGGCGCGGCAGCGGTCCGCCACGTCGTGTACGCGGGCAGCCGGGTCAGCAGCCGCGGGGCGCGCGGCGGCCGGCCGCGCAGCTGGCCGACGAACTGCCAGGTGCGGGGCACGATGCAGCCGATGAGCGAGACGAAGAGCAGGATGTAGATCGCGGAGAACCACACGGAGCTGTAGACGTGGAACAGCCCGAGCTTCTCGTAGATCGGCCCGATCGTGGTGTGCCGGGCCAGGAAGTCGGCGACCTTCGTCTCGTCGGTCCCGGACTGCGGGATCAGCGAGCCGGGGATCGCGCCCAGGGACAGCAGGAAGAGCAGGAGCAGCGCGACCCGCATCGAGGTGAGCTGCCGCCAGATCCAGCGGGCCCAGCCGGTGATCTCGCGGCCGGTCCAGGCGAGCCAGCCCATGGCACCCGGGGTGCGCGCGCCGCCGAAGGAGCCGGGCATGAGCGTCTCGCGGGGCGCGGTGGACAACTGCGCGCCGGCGGCGCCGAGATCCCCCGCGTCGCGGGTCGCGGTGTCACGCGTCGTGGTGTCACCCGTACCGCTGTCGTCGGCCCGGCCGCTCTCGTCGGTGCGGCCGTTCTCGTCGGCCCGGCTGTTCTCGTCGGCCTGGCCGTCGGTCCTCGCGCCGGTGTCCCGTGTCGCGCTCATGCGTCAGATCCCTACCGTGAAGCCGTTGGACCAGCCCTGCATCTCCTGCACGATGCCGTCCCACGCGCCGGTCAGCAGGAGCAGACCGGTCGCGATCATCATTCCGCCGCCGATCCGCATGACCCACACGTAGTGGCGCTTGACCCAGCCGAAGGCACCGAGCGCCTTGCGGAAGGCCACGGCGGCGACGACGAAGGGCACACCCAGACCGATGCAGTACGCGACCGTCAGTATGGCCCCGCGTCCCGCGCTCGCCTGGTCGGAGGAGAGCGCCAGCACGGAGGCGAGCGTCGGTCCGATGCACGGCGTCCAGCCGATCCCGAAGAGCGCGCCCAGCAGGGGGGCGCCGACCAGGCCCGCGACCGGCCGCTTGTGGAAGCGGAACTCGCGCTGGGTCAGCCAGGGCATCATCCCCAGGAAGAACACCCCCATGAGCACCATGAGGACGCCGAGCGCCTTGGACATCGTGTCCTTGTGCTCCTGGAGGGTCGAGCCGAAGTAGCCGAAGAGGGCGCCGCCGGAGACGAACACCAGGGTGAAGCCGAGGACGAACAGCGAGGCCCCGGCGACCATCCGGCCGCGCCGCGCGTCGGCCAGGTCGGTGCCGCTGACGCCGGTGACGTACGAGAGGTAGCCGGGTACGAGCGGCAGGACGCACGGGGAGAAGAAGGAGACGAGCCCGCCGAGCAGGGCGATCGGAATGGCGAGCACCAGCGCCCCGTCGAGGACGGTCCGGTTGAGGTCGGTGCCCGCGGCCACGAGAAGAGACACGAGCGGTCACTTCTCCGCGAGGATCGGCTTGAGCATCTTGCGCAGGTTGTCCTCGCTGAGCGCGGCCAGCGACCGGGAGGCGACCTTCCCGTCCCGGTCGAGCACGAGCGTGGAGGGGATCGCCTGCGGGTTGAGCGTGCCCTTCTCGAAGCGGAGCATCAGCTTGCCCGTCGGGTCGTACAGACTCGGGTACGTGACGCCGTGCGCCTTTTCGAAGGCGAGGGCCGGGGTGGTGCTGGTGTCCCGGGTGTTGATGCCGACGAACTGCACGCCCTGGTCCTTGAGGTCCTCGGAGACCTTGACGAAGTTCTTGGCCTCCAGGCGGCACGGGCCGCACCAGGAGCCCCAGACGTTCAGGACGACGATCTTGCCCTTGTAGTCGGCGACGTCGAGCTGCTTGCCGTCGATGGTCTTGCCGGACAGCTCGGGCGCCTGGGCGCGGCTGCCCTTGCCGACCGTGGCGATGCCGTCGGAGCCGGTGACGAAACCGGTGTCGCCCGACCCGCCGGACGTGCCCCCGGATCCGCACGCGGACAGGAGCAGCGCCGCGGCGACGACCGCTCCGGCGGTAACGGCGGCACGGCTACGGGTCCGGTCGGTGCGCTGGACGGCACGGCTGGCGGCACTCATGTGAAAAGTTTCGCATGTCCGTTCCGGGGATCTTGCGCACCCCCCTCGCGGGGTTCAGGCGGCCTGGTCCTGGCCGAGGAAGGCCTTCCAGCCGCCGGTCGGTTCCTCCCCCACGCCCAGGGTCCGCAGCTTCTCCAGGACGGCCGCGTCCTGCGCGTCGAGCCAGTCCACGAACTGCCGGAACGACACCAGGCGTACGTCCTTCTTGCCCGCGATGTGCTTCAGCGCGTTCTCGACGGCGTCCATGTAGATGCCGCCGTTCCACTCCTCGAAGTGGTTGCCTATGAAGAAGGGGGCGCGATTCGTCTCGTATGTACGCGTGAAGCCCGCTATATACGATTCGGTCGCCTGCTTGCGCCAGGCCGGGTAGTTGGCGGGCGGGGCCTGGGTGGAGTTCACCGACTGGTTCGCCAGGATGTTGTAGTCCATGGACAGGACCTCGAAGGTGTGCCCGGGGAAGGGCATCGCCTGCAGCGGCAGGTCCCAGACGCCCTCCTTCTTGCCCGGCCAGACCTGGGTGCCGCCGGGCGAGGAGGCGTCGTAGCGCCAGCCGAGTTCGCGGGCGGTGGGCAGCAGGTTGTCCTGGCCCTTCAGGCAGGGGGTACGGCCGCCGACGAGTTCCTTCTCGTAGTCGAAGGGCAACGAGGGCACCTCCTTCTCGCTCCAGCCCGTGTTCGTACGCCACTCCTTGACGAAGGTCTTCGCCTGGTCGATCTCGCTGCGCCACTGGGCCGGCGTCCAGTTCTCCACCGTGCCGGTGCCGCCGCAGAAGTGGCCGTTGAAGTGGGTGCCGATCTCATGGCCGTCGAGCCAGGCCCGCCGAAGGTTCTTCAGCGTCGACTTGATGTGATTGTCCGTCAGATAACCGATGTCGGACGCGCCCGGCGCGTTGTTCGGCGGAAGGTACTTGCGCTTTTTCGACTCGGGCAGGAGATAGAGGCCGGAGAGAAAGAACGTCATTCGCGCGTCGTGTTCTTCGGCGAGCTTCAGAAAACGCTCGAAGAGGCCGTTGCCCACATCTCCCGCGCCGTCCCAGGAAAAGACGACGAACTGCGGCGGGGTTTCACCGGGTTGCAGGGGCACGGGCTTATCGGGCTGCTTGGGCTGCTTGCCGGTGAAGGAGGTGGAGCCGTCACCGAGGGGGCGGGCGGGACGGCCGCCACCACTGTCACCAGGCTTTCCGGAACCGCCGACGTGGTGGGAGCCGCCACCCAGGGCTGTGCCGCAGCCCGCGATTCCCATGGCAGCCGCGGTTGCGGCGCCGGCTCCGAGGCCCAGCATTCCCCTTCGGCTGATGTCGCGCATTTCCGTCCCCATTCGTCGTGCTCGGCGCCCAAGCAATCTGGACACGTAGTTAGAGGGCACGACGAAGAACGGGGTTCCCCCGCACGCTTGGATATTTCGGTGACTGTCCGATGGCGAACTTGTGACGAACACGGGGGAACCGCCTGACGGCGGGCTGCTGTCCACCTGCGGGCGGGTGGGGGCCGGCCGCGCAGTTCCCCGCGCCCCTGGCATTCGGCTGCGGGCCCGGTGGGGGCCGAGCGCGCAGTTCCTCGCGCCCCTGGCGTTCGGCTGCGGGCCCGGTGGGGGTTGCCCGCGCAGTTCCCCGCGCCCCTTAGGGGCGGGCCGGTGGGGCTGATCGCGCGTCGCGCCCCCGGGGGCGGGCAGGGGCGCAGCCCCGCCCGTCAGG
>NZ_JBHWZP010000324.1:1682-10203 GCF_042728395.1 Streptomyces sp. NPDC060205 | reverse complement strand
ACCCCGGCCCGCCCTGAGAAGGGCGAGGCCGGGGTTCGGTTCGTGCTGGGGACTCGTACCCGCGTGGCGAACGCAGTCGCGTACGAGTCGGGGTGCCGGTCGGGAGCGGATGAGAGAGGGCCCGCTCAGGTCCTTCCGGCGTTCGAATCACTTCGAATCAAGTGAGTGCGGGGCCGTGGCCCAGTACTCGGCAGAGGTTCAGCCCTTGAGGGAGGCGACCTTCGAAGCAAGCGCCGACTTCTTGTTGGCGGCCTGGTTCTTGTGGATGACGCCCTTGGAGACAGCCTTGTCCAGCTTGCGCGAGGCTTCGCGCTGCGCGGCCGTGGCCTTCTCGACGTCACCCGCGGCAGCGGCCTCGCGGGCCTTGCGGATCGCGGTCTTCAGCGAAGACTTGACGGCCTTGTTGCGCAGCCGGGCCTTCTCGTTGGTCTTGATCCGCTTGATCTGGGACTTGATGTTCGCCACGAATGAGCCTTCTCAGGTTCAGGCGCACGAGACGGGGCGTCTCACGACGGTGAGTCTCATGCGCCGGTGATTTCTCTTCTGAATTTCCTGCGTTTCCTGCGTGTCCCCTGCAGAGAGGGCAGGAGACACAGCTGCCCAGATTAGCAGTCGCCCCGCTGACGGCCCAAACCGGTCGCACCTCGCCGCCCGTGGGACCATGGAGCCTACGTATCGATCCGACCCGAGGCGACAGGCGCCTCAAGAGACAGGACCCTGCGTGCCCGCGATCCCTAACAATGTGCCCGAGCCGAGCCGTACCGCCCCGGCTCAGATCCGCAATTTCTGCATCATCGCGCACATCGACCACGGCAAGTCCACGCTCGCCGACCGGATGCTCCAGCTGACCGGGGTGGTCGACCAGCGGCAGATGCGCGCTCAGTACCTCGACCGCATGGACATCGAGCGCGAGCGCGGCATCACCATCAAGTCCCAGGCGGTGCGGCTGCCCTGGGCGCCGACCGAGGATCCGGGCAACACCCACATCCTCAACATGATCGACACCCCCGGGCACGTCGACTTCACGTACGAGGTCTCGCGGTCGCTCGCCGCCTGTGAGGGCACCATCCTCCTCGTGGACGCGGCCCAGGGCATCGAGGCCCAGACCCTCGCGAACCTGTATCTGGCGATGGAGAACGACCTCACCATCGTCCCGGTGCTGAACAAGATCGACCTGCCGGCCGCCCAGCCCGAGAAGTTCTCCGAGGAGCTGGCCAATCTCATCGGCTGCCAGCCGGAGGACGTGCTCAAGGTCTCGGCGAAGACCGGCGTCGGCGTGGACGCGCTCCTGGACCGGGTGGTCCGGGACGTGCCCGCCCCGGTCGGTGTCGCGGACGCGCCCGCCCGCGCGATGATCTTCGACTCGGTCTACGACTCGTACCGCGGCGTGGTCACCTACGTCCGTGTCATCGACGGCCAGCTCAACAAGCGCGAGCGCATCAAGATGATGTCGACCGGCGCCAC
The DNA here is from genome assembly GCF_042728395.1 of Streptomyces sp. NPDC060205. Classification (NCBI taxonomy): domain Bacteria; kingdom Bacillati; phylum Actinomycetota; class Actinomycetes; order Kitasatosporales; family Streptomycetaceae; genus Streptomyces; species Streptomyces sp. NPDC060205. The sequence continues at coordinate 8,739 of NZ_JBHWZP010000324.1, read as the reverse complement.
GCACGAGCTGCTGGAGATCGGTGTCTCGTCCCCCGAGATGACCCCGGCCGACGGCATCGGCGTCGGCGAGGTGGGCTACATCATCACCGGCGTGAAGGACGTCCGTCAGTCCAAGGTCGGTGACACGATCACCAGCAAGGAGAAGGGCGCCACCGAGGCCCTCGGCGGGTACAAGGACCCGAAGCCGATGGTCTTCTCCGGGCTCTATCCGCTGGACGGGTCCGACTACCCCGACCTGCGCGAGGCGCTGGACAAGCTCCAGCTCAACGACGCGGCCCTGGTCTACGAGCCGGAGACCTCCGCGGCGCTGGGGTTCGGTTTCCGTGTCGGTTTTCTGGGTTTGCTGCACCTCGACGTCATCCGTGAGCGCCTGGAGCGCGAGTTCAACCTCGAACTCATCGCCACCGCGCCCAACGTGGTCTACCGCGTGATCATGGAGGACGGGAAGGAGCACACGGTCACCAACCCGAGCGAGTTCCCCGAGGGCAAGATCGACAAGGTCTTCGAGCCGGTCGTCCGGGCCACGATCCTCGCTCCCAGCGAGTTCATCGGTTCGATCATGGAGCTGTGCCAGACCCGCCGCGGCACCCTCCTCGGGATGGACTACCTCTCCGAGGACCGCGTCGAGATCCGCTACACGCTGCCGCTGGCCGAGATCGTCTTCGACTTCTTCGACAACCTGAAGTCCAAGACCCGCGGCTACGCCTCCCTGGACTACGAGCCCACCGGCGAGCAGGACGCCTCGCTGGTCAAGGTCGACATCCTGCTGCACGGCGACCGCGTCGACGCCTTCTCGGCCGTCACGCACAAGGACGCGGCGTACGCGTACGGGGTGCGGCTCGTCGCCAAGCTGCGCGAGCTGATCCCGCGCCAGGCCTTCGAGATCCCCATCCAGGCCGCCATCGGCTCCCGGGTCATCGCCCGCGAGACCATCCGCGCCATCCGCAAGGACGTCCTCGCCAAGTGCTACGGCGGTGACATCTCCCGTAAGCGGAAGCTCCTTGAGAAGCAGAAGGAGGGCAAGAAGCGGATGAAGATGGTGGGCTCTGTGGAGGTTCCGCAAGAGGCCTTCATCGCCGTGCTCTCCAGCGACGAGAACGCCGGCAGCGGCAAGGGAAAGAAGTAGCCGTCAGCAACCATCGGGCCAGGCCCGAAAACACGGGCCCGTCGTGCTGTCGCGCGGCGGGCCCGCGTCGTCCACGGACTGCCGCATTCCGCCTCCGCTCTGTAGGAAGTGACAGGCCGCCGCCTCTTACGCACCGGGCGGACGGGCTTTACTCTGATCACCACTCGACGTTACTCGCGAGTTAAACAACGACCGCTACTGAGCTAACCGCTACGAGCCAGTCACGCACTGTCGCGGGCCCCGGAGGATGTCGTGAGCGACACACAGACCCTGATCGAGAACCGTCCGCCGTCCGTGGCGGCCCTCTTCCTGGAGCGCGTGGCGGCCACGCCGGACGCCGAGGCGTACCGCTATCCGGTACCGGCGGCCTCGGGCGAGGGGCCGGACGAGTGGAGGTCGCTGAGCTGGGCGCAGGCGGCCGAGCGGGTCTACGCGATCGCGGCCGGACTGATCGAGCTGGGCGTGCGGCCGGAGCAGCGCGTCGCGCTCGCCTCCTCCACCCGCGTCGAGTGGATCCTCGTCGACCTCGGCATCATGTGCGCCGGCGCGGCCACGACGACCGTGTATCCGTCGACCAAGTCCGACGAGTCGGCGTTCATCCTCTCCGACTCCGAGAGCAGGGTGCTGGTCGCGGAGGACGCCGAGCAGCTCGCCAAGGCGCGGGAGAAGCGCGCCGAGCTGCCCGAGCTCAGCCATGTCATCGTGATCGACTCCGCGGGCGTCGAGTCCGCCGACGGCGAGGGCGACTGGGTGATCGGCCTCGCCGAGCTGGAGAAGCGCGGTGCCGCGTACCTGGAGAAGAACCCCGACCTGATCAAGGAGAAGGTCGGGGCGATCACCAAGGACCAGCTCGCCACCCTCATCTACACCTCCGGCACCACCGGCCGCCCCAAGGGCGTACGGCTGCCGCACGACAACTGGTCGTACATGGCGAAGGCCATCGCCGCGACCGGCCTCGTCGGCAAGGACGACGTCCAGTACCTGTGGCTGCCGCTCGCCCATGTCTTCGGCAAGGTGCTCACGTCCGGCCAGATCGAGGTCGGGCACGTCACAGCCGTCGACGGCCGCGTGGACAAGATCATCGAGAATCTGCCGGTCGTGCAGCCGACGTACATGGCCGCCGTGCCGCGGATCTTCGAGAAGGTCTACAACGGGGTCGCGGCCAAGGCGCGGGCCGGCGGCGGCGCCAAGTACAAGATCTTCCAGTGGGCGGCCGAGGTCTCCCGCGCGTACGCGAAGGCCACGCAGGACAACTTCCGCCGTACCGGTGTCGCCTCCGCGCCCTTCGCCCTCTCGGCCAAGCACAAGGTCGCCGACACGCTCGTCTTCGCCAAGATCCGTGAGGCCTTCGGCGGCAACCTCCGCGCCTGCGTCTCCGGCAGCGCCGCCCTCGCCCCCGACATCGGCTACTTCTTCGCGGGCGCCGGCATCCACATCCTGGAGGGGTACGGACTCACGGAGTCGTCCGCGGCCTCCTTCGTGAACCCCGGTGAGGCGTACCGCACGGGCACGGTCGGCAAGCCGCTGCCCGGCACCGAGGTGCGGATCGCGGACGACGGCGAGATCCTGCTGCGCGGCCCCGGCATCATGGAGGGCTACCAGGGGCTGCCGGAGAAGACCGCCGAGGTCCTGGAGTCCGACGGCTGGTTCCACACCGGCGACATCGGCGAGCTGTCCCCGGACGGCTACCTGCGCATCACCGACCGCAAGAAGGACCTCATCAAGACGTCCGGCGGCAAGTACATCGCGCCCGCCGAGGTCGAGGGCCAGTTCAAGGCCGTCTGCCCGTACGTCTCCAACATCCTCGTGCACGGCGCCGACCGGAACTTCTGCACCGCGCTCATCGCCCTCGACGAGCCGTCGATCCTCGCCTGGGCCGCGGACAACGGCCTGGGCGGCAAGTCGTACGCCGAGGTGGTCGCCGCGCCCGCGACGGTCGAGCTCATCGACGAGCACGTCAGGACGCTCAACGAGGGCCTGCAGCGCTGGCAGACCATCAAGAAGTTCAAGCTCCTGCCGCGCGACCTCGACATCGAGCACGGCGAACTGACCCCGAGCCTCAAGCTGAAGCGCCCGGTGGTCGAGCGCGAGTACAAGTACTTGATCGATGAGATGTACGCGGGTACGCGCGAGGCGTAGTCCCGCGATGGGTCCATAGGGGCGGGGTCACAGGCCCCGTCCCCTGCGCATCTCGCGCAGCAGGTCCTCCATGTGGCGTACGTGGCGGCGCAGTTCGGTCAGGTCGGTGGGACCGTCGGCCGACATGTCGGTCTCGATCGCGTGCAGCCGCTCGGCGAGCTCGTCGAACTGCGCCTGCTCGTGGGCGAGCATCCGCTCCAGCTGCTGGTTCTTGCGGTGCAGGTCGAGGAAGACGGTGACCTTGGCGCGCAGCACCCAGGGGTCGAACGGCTTGGTGAGATAGTCGGCGGCTCCGGTGGCGTACCCGCGGAACGCGTAGCCCGCGTCGGAGTCCGTGCCGGTCAGGAAGATGATCGGTACGTCCTTCGTCTGGTCGAGCCGCTTGATGTTCGCGGCGGTCTCGAACCCGTCCATGCCCGGCATACGGATGTCGAGCAGGACGACCGCGAACCGCTGCCGCAGCAGAGCCTTCATCGCCTCCTCGCCCGAACGGGCGCGTACGAGCGGCTCGTTGAGGGACCCCAGGACGGCCTCCAGCGCGATCAGATTGTCCTCCATGTCGTCCACGAGGAGAATGCTGGCGCGCTCGTCGGTCGATGCCTCAGTGCTCATGGTGATCGATTGCCTGCCTCATTCGGTCGTCGGCGGGATGGCGGGTTCCTCCGATGGGCCGGCTCCCGCGGTGACGGTGGTGGCGGTGGAGTCCCCCTGTTCCTGGTCGTCCGCGCCCTCGGGGTCCAGGAGGGCGCAGACGACGGTCAGCAACTGGTCGACGTCCACCGGCTTGGGTACGTAGTCGTTCGCACCGCGCGCGATGGACTTCTCACGGTCGCCCGGCATCGCCTTGGCGGTGAGGGCGACGATGGGAAGTCCGGCCCAGCGCGGGGTGCGGCGGATGACGGAGATGGTCTCGTAACCATCCATCTCCGGCATCATGATGTCCATCAGGACGAGCCCTACGTCGGGATTGCGCTCCAGGGCCTCGATGCCCTCGCGGCCGTTCTCGGCGTACAGGACGGGCATGCCGACCCGGCCCAGTACATGGGTGAGCGCGAAGACGTTGCGGATGTCGTCGTCGACGATCAGCACCCGCCGCCCCGGCAGGACCTGGCCCGCACGACCCGTCTTCCACGCCTCCAGTTTGGTGGGCGCGGGCCAGCTGTCGTCCTGGTCGTGGACGGTGAAGGGTTCGGCGGACAACTGCTCGGGCAGGGCCAGGTCCTGGTCCTCGACACCGGGCCCGGTCGGCAGATGGCCGGGGCTGACGACGGGCACGTACAGCGTGAAGGTGGAACCCTCGCCGGGCACGCTCTCGGCGATGATGCGCCCGCCCAGCAGGCCGGCGATCTCCCGGCTGATGGACAGGCCGAGGCCCGTGCCGCCGTACTTGCGGTTCGTCGTGCCGTCGGCCTGCTGGAACGCCTCGAAGATCACGGGGAGTTTCTCCGCCGCGATACCGATACCGGTGTCGGAGACGGCGAACGCGATGACGTTGTCGCTGGACTCCCGGGTGAAGTGGGGCTCGGGGTTCTCGACGCGGCTCACGCGCAGTTCGACCCGGCCGGACGCGGTGAACTTGATCGCGTTCGACAGCAGGTTGCGCAGGATCTGCTGGAGCCGCTGTTCGTCCGAGAACATCTCGCGCGGTACGTCCTCGCCGACCTCCACCTCGAAGGTGAGGCCCCGGTCGAGGGTGAGCGGACGGAAGGTGGCGTGCACGTAGTCGAGCAGCTTGATCAGGGGCAGCTTCTTGGGGCGTACGTCCATCCGGCCGGCCTCGATCTTCGAGAGGTCGAGGATGTCGTTGATGAGCTGCAGGAGGTCCGAGCCCGAGCGGTGGATCGTCGCCGCGAACTGCACCTCCTGGTCGGACAGATGGCCGTCCGGGTTGTCGGAGAGCAGCCGGGCGAGGATCAGCAGCGAGTTGAGCGGGGTGCGCAGCTCGTGCGACATGTTCGCCAAAAACTCTGACTTGTACTGCGAGGACGTCGCCAGCAGCGCCGCCTTCTCCTCCAGTTCGGCGTTCGAGCGGCGCAACTCCGCCTGCTGCGACTGGAGTTCGTCGGAGCGGTCCTGCAGCTGGATCGCCAGCCGCTGGGACTCGCCGAGCAGCGACTCCGTACGGGAGTTGGCGATGATCGTGTTGATCGCGACACCGATGGTGTTCACGAACTGGTCGAAGAACGCCAGGTGGACATCGGAGAAGCGCGAGAACGAGGCGAGCTCGATGACGCCGAGCAGCTTGTCCTCGAAGAGGATCGGGATGATGACGACACTCGCGGGCGCCGCCTCCCCGAGACCGCTGTTGATCTTGATGTAGTCCGGCGGGGCCTCCTCCATCAGGATCCGCTTCTTCTCGCGCGCGGCCTGCCGTACGAGCCCGTGCACCGGCATGCTGACCGTGTCGACCGTCGCGCTCTGCGCCGAGCCGTACCCGGCGATGAAGGCGAGCCCCTTGATCGGCAGCGCCGTCTGCTGGGTCGTCTTGTCCTCCTCCGGGTCGGCCAGGAAGAAGGCCCCGAACTGCGCGTTCACCAGCGGGGTCAGCTCACGCAGGATCAGGTCCGCGACCTCCATCAGATCCCGGTGGCCCTGCATGAGGGCGGCGAGACGCGCGAGGTTCGACTCCAGCCAGTCCTTGGCGCGGGTGGTCTCACGGAGGTTGGCCACCATGAGGTTGATGTTGTCCTTGAGCTCGTCGACCTCGCCCTGGGTCTCCACCGTGATGGAGCGGGACATGTCGCCCTGGGCCACCGCGGACGCCACCTCGGCGATCGCGCGGACCTGGGTGGTGAGGTTCGACGCCAGCTCGTTCACGTTCGTCGTCAGACGTTTCCAGGTGCCGTACACGCCCTCGACCCGCGCCTGGCCGCCGAGCTGGCCCTCGGAACCCACCTCGCGGGCCACGCGCGTGACCTCGGAGGAGAACGACGACAGCGTGTCGACCATCGTGTTGATGGTGGACTTCAGCTCCAGGATCTCGCCGCGCGCGTCGACGTCGATCTTCTTCGACAGGTCGCCCTGGGCCACCGCGGTCGCGACCTGCGCGATGTTGCGGACCTGCGAGGTCAGGTTGTCCGCCATGTAGTTGACGTTGTCGGTGAGGTCGCGCCACACGCCGGAGACGCCGAGGACCTGGGCCCGGCCGCCGAGCCTTCCGTCCGTGCCGACCTCGCGGGCCACCCTCGTCACCTCGTCGGCGAACGCGCGCAGCTGCTCCACCATCGTGTTGACGGTGTCCTTCAGCTCCAGGATCTCGCCGCGCGCGTCGACGGTGATCTTCTTGGAGAGGTCGCCGTTGGCGACGGCCGTGGTCACCTGGGCGATGTTGCGGACCTGCGAGGTGAGGTTCAGGGCCATGAAGTTGACGTTGTCGGTGAGGTCCTTCCAGACGCCCGAGACGCCGCGGACCTGGGCCTGACCGCCGAGGTTGCCCTCGGTGCCGACCTCGCGGGCGACGCGGGTGACCTCGTCGGCGAACGCGGAGAGCTGGTCGACCATGGTGTTGATGGTCGACTTCAGCTCCAGGATCTCGCCCTTCGCCTCGACCGTGATCTTCTTGCCGAGGTCCCCCTGGGCCACGGCGGTGGACACGAGGGCGATGTTGCGGACCTGCGAGGTCAGGTTGTCCGCCATGAAGTTGACGTTGTCGGTGAGGTCCTTCCAGACCCCCGACACACCGCGGACCTGGGCCCGGCCGCCGAGGTTGCCCTCGGTGCCGACCTCGCGGGCGACGCGGGTGACCTCGTCGGCGAACGCGGAGAGCTGGTCGACCATGGTGTTGATGGTCGA
>NZ_JBHWZP010000324.1:0-1582 GCF_042728395.1 Streptomyces sp. NPDC060205 | reverse complement strand
CTTCAGCTCCAGGATCTCGCCCTGGGCACCGACGGTGATCTTCTGGCTCAGGTCGCCGTTGGCGACGGCCGTGGTCACCTGGGCGATGTTGCGGACCTGCGAGGTGAGGTTCGAGGCCATGAAGTTGACGTTGTCGGTCAGGTCCTTCCACACCCCGGACACCCCGCGCACCTGCGCCCGGCCGCCCAGCTCGCCCATCGTGCCGACCTCGCGGGCCACGCGGGTCACCTCGTCGGCGAAGGCGGAGAGCTGTTCGACCATCGTGTTCACGGTCAGCTTCAGTTCGAGCAGCTCACCCGTCGCCTCGACCGTCACCGTGCGCGTCAGGTCGCCGCGCGCCACCGCCGTGGTCACCAGGGCGATGTCACGGACCTGCGCGGTCAGCCGGGACGCCATCGTGTTGACCGCCTCGGTCACGTCCCGCCAACTGCCCGACAGGCCGGTCACCTTGGCCCGGCCGCCGAGACGGCCCTCCGTGCCGACCTCGCGTGCGACCCGGGTGACCTCTCCCGTGAAGAGGGACAGCTGGTCGACCATCTTGTTGACGGCCCGTCCCAGGCGCCGCAGATCGCCACGGAGCTGACGGTTGCCGTCGTGCAGGTCGACGCGCTGGGTCAGATCGCCGCCCGCCACCGCGTCGAGGACCCGGGTCGCGTTGGCGGCCGGCGCCACCAGGGCGTCGAGCAGTTGGTTCACGTCGTTGATCCGGGTCGTCCAGTTGCCCTGGCCCGGGCTCGCGGCGAGCCGCTCGTCCAGCCGGCCGTGGCGCACGATCTCCCGGCGGACGCGCTGGGCCTCCGTGTTGAAGTGCGTACTGCGGTCCACGATCTGGTTGAACACCATGCCCAGCTCGGCCACGATGCCGTGCCCCGTCGTCTCGGGCACCTTGCTGAAGTCGCCGTCCCGGGCGGACGTCATCGCGGCCAGGAGGGGACGCAGATCCGATGCGCGAATCTGTCCGTCTCCGAGCACATGCATAGCACTGTTCTCACTCATGGTGGCCCACTTCGGTAACTCGGTGCTTATGGGCGTAGTCAGTCTGTCACTCTGTCTGCATCGCTTGGGGCGTAATCGTCCGAACTGCTCAGGGAGACGCACAGTGGGGGCCATTCCGACGCAACGGGAGTCCGCGTCCCGTGCTCCTGGGGCCGTGGCGCGCCCGCACACGGTGGCCCGTACGTCCCTGCCGGGGAACTCCCTGGCACCGGGAGCGGCCCGCCGGTTCGTCCGCGCGACCCTCGCCGGCTGGGCCGAACTCGGCGTGCCCGGAGCGGAGTTGGTGACCGACCAGCTCGTCGGTGACGCGCTGGTGGTGGTCAGCGAGCTGGTCACGAACGCCGTGGTGCACGCCGGCACGGACGTGGAACTGCTGTGCCGTCTCGACGCCTGCACGGAGGACTGTGTGGCGCCGTTGCCCGGTGCGGGCGCCGGGCCGGCCCCCGCGTCGGGCCCGGCGTTGGGCCCGACGCCGGGCAGCGCGCCGGGCAGCACCGCGGGCGCCGCGCCAGGCAGCACCGCGGGCGCCACGCCTGGCGCCGCGCCCGGGGGCGTGCCGGACGGTTGGCCCGGTGCGGCCCCCGGC
>NZ_JBHWZP010000323.1:0-10217 GCF_042728395.1 Streptomyces sp. NPDC060205 | reverse complement strand
CCCGCGCCCTTTTCCAGGGGCGCGGGGAACTGCGCAATCTTTTGCTTTTAAGGGGCGCGGGGAACGGCGCGACCAGCCACAGCGCACCCGCAGTCGCATCGGTACCCGAAGACGCACCCCCTTAAGGCGCAACCTCCACGGCCGCGAGCGACTTCTTGCCGCGCCGCAGCACCAGCCACCGCCCGTGCAACAAGTCACCCGCGGAGACAACCGCATCCTCGGACGCGACCTTCACATTGTTCACGTACGCGCCCCCCTCCTTCACGGCCCGCCGCGCAGCGGACTTGCTGGGCACGAGCCCGACCTCGGCGAACAGGTCGACCACGGACCCCGGCGCGGCCACCCGTACCCGGGGCAGCTCGGACAGCGCGGCACTCAGCGTCGCCGCGTCGAGCTCGCCCAGCTCCCCCTGCCCGAACAACGCCCGCGAAGCGGCGATCACGGCGGCGGTCTGCCCGGCCCCGTGCACCAGCGTCGTCAGTTCCTCCGCCAGCGCACGCTGCGCCGCACGGGCCTGCGGACGCTCCTCGGTCAGCTTCTCCAGCTCCTCCAGCTCCGCCTGGGACTTGAAGGACAGGATCCGCATGTACGTCGAGACGTCCCGGTCGTCCACGTTCAGCCAGAACTGGTAGAACGCGTACGGCGTCGTCATCTGCGGGTCGAGCCAGACGGCCCCGCCCTCGGTCTTGCCGAACTTGGTGCCGTCCGCCTTGACCATCAGCGGCGTCGCGATGCAGTGCGCCTCGGCGTCCGGCTCCAGGCGGTGGATCAGGTCCAGGCCCGCCGTGAGGTTGCCCCACTGGTCGCTGCCGCCCTGCTGGAGCGTGCAGCCGTACCTCCGGTACAGCTCAAGGAAGTCCATGCCCTGGAGCAGCTGGTAGCTGAACTCCGTGTAGCTGATGCCCTCCTGGGACTCCAGGCGCCGGGCGACCGAGTCCTTGGTGAGCATCTTGTTGACGCGGAAGTGCTTGCCGATGTCCCGCAGGAACTCGATGGCCGACAGACCGGCCGTCCAGTCCAGGTTGTTCACCATGACCGCGGCGTTCTCGCCCTCGAAGGACAGAAACGGCTCGATCTGGGAGCGCAGCCGGCCGACCCAGTCGGCGACCGTCTCCGGGTCGTTCAGTGTGCGCTCCGCCGTCGGGCGCGGGTCGCCGATCTGGCCGGTCGCCCCGCCCACCAGGGCCAGCGGACGCAGCCCCGCCTGCTGGAGGCGGCGCATGGTGAGGACCTGCACCAGGTGCCCGACGTGCAGGGAGGCCGCGGTGGGGTCGAAGCCGCAATAGAACGTGACGGGACCGTCCGCGAGCGCCTTGCGCAATGCGTTCTCGTCGGTGGACAGGGCGAACAGCCCGCGCCACTTCAGCTCGTCGACGATGTCCGTCACGGTTCTCGTGTCTCCTTGGATGATCTTCGGGCGGTCGTGCTTCTCCGGGCAGCCGGGCGGCAGCCGGGCGGCAGCCGGCCGTGCGGCCGGCCACCGGGGGCTGTCCGTCGAGGTTATACGCCCTGACTGACAGAACTCATATTGAAATCCGGCACCCGCAGCGCCGGCATCGCGGCCCTGGTGAACCAGTCGCTCCACTCGCGCGGCAGTGTCTTCTCGGTCCGCCCCGCCTCGGTCGCCCGCCCCAGCAGGCCCACCGGCGACTCGTTGAACCGGAAGTTGTTCACCTCACCGGTGACCTCGCCGTTCTCCACGAGGTAGACGCCGTCCCGGGTCAGACCGGTCAGCAGCAGCGTCGCCGGGTCGACCTCGCGGATGTACCACAGGCAGGTCAGCAGCAGTCCGCGCTCCGTCGCGGCGACCATCTCCTCCAGCGAGGTCTCGTCGCCGCCGTCGAGGATGAGGTTGCCGATGCCGGGAGCCACCGGCAGGCCGGTCAGGGCCGCGCTGTGCCGGGTGCTCGTCAGGCGCTTCAGCTCGCCCTCGCGGACCCACTCGGTGGCCTTGATGGGCAGCCCGTTGTCGAAGACGGAGGCGTCGTCCCCGGAGGAGTGGGCGAGGACGAAGGGGGCGCTTTCGAGCCCGGCCTCGTTCGGGTCGCTGCGCAGGGTGAGCGGCAGGTCGGTGAGCCGCTCGCCGACGCGGGTGCCGCCGCCGGGCTTGCTGAACACCGTCCGGCCCTCGGCCGCGTCCCGGGCCGCCGCCGACCACATCTGGTAGATGAGCAGGTCCGCTACGGCGGTCGGCGGCAGCAGTGTCTCGTACCGCCCGGCGGGCAGGTCGATCCGCCGCTGTGCCCAGCCCAGCCGGACGGCCAGCTCGGCGTCCAGGGCCGCCGGGTCGACGTCCTTGAAGTCCCGCGTGGAGCGGCCGGCCCACGCCGAGCGCGTACGGTCCGGGGACTTGGCGTTCAGCTCCAGCGTCCCGTTGGGCTGGTCGTGCCGCAGGCGCAGTCCCGTGGACGTACCGAGGTAGCTGGTGACCAGCTCGTGGTTGGCGAAGCCGTACAGCTCGCGGCCGCCCGCACGCGCGCGTGCGAACGATTCGCCGAGCGCCGGCGCGAAGTCGGTGAACACCGCCGACGAGGTCTCGGCGGGCGCGTCCGTGAAGTCGGGGGAGGCGGGTACGCCCTCCACGAGCGGCTGCGCGTCCTCGGCGGGGCCCGCCCCGCGCGCGGCGGCCTCGGCGGCCCGTACCAGCGGCTCCAGTTCGTCGGCGGTCACGGCGGAGCGCGAGACGACCCCGGAGGCGGTGCCCTCGCGGCCGTCGACCGTGGCGACGACGGTCAGGGTGCGTCCGCGCGTGACACCGTTGGTGGTCAGCGCGTTGCCCGCCCAGCGCAGGTTCGCGGTCGACCGCTCGTCGGCGATGACGACACACCCGTCCGCCCGGGACAGGGCGAGGGCACGCTCGACGATCTCGTGCGGCTTGTTCGTACGAGGACTCATCGACCGGCCTCCTGCGTGGTGTTGAGGATGTTGACGCCCTTGAAGAGGGCCGAGGGGCAGCCGTGCGAGACCGCCGCGACCTGGCCCGGCTGGGCCTTGCCGCAGTTGAAGGCGCCGCCCAGGACGTAGGTCTGCGGGCCGCCGACGGCCGCCATCGAGCCCCAGAAGTCCGTGGTCGTCGCCTGGTAGGCGACATCCCGCAGCTGGCCGGTGATCTGCCCGTTCTCGATCTTGAAGAACCGCTGGCCGGTGAACTGGAAGTTGTAGCGCTGCATGTCGATCGACCACGACCGGTCGCCGACGACGTAGATCCCGCGGTCGACGCTCCCGATGAGGTCGTCCGTGGACATCCCCGCCGGATCGGGCCGCAGCGACACGTTCGCCATGCGCTGTACGGGCACATGGGCCGGCGAGTCGGCGTACGCGCAGCCGTTGGACCGTTCGAAGCCGGTCAGCTTCGCGATCCTGCGGTCCAGCTGGTAGCCGACGAGCGTGCCGTCCTTCACCAGGTCCCAGGACTGCCCGGCCACGCCCTCGTCGTCGTACCCGATGGTCGCGAGGCCGTGCTCGGCGGTGCGGTCGCCCGTCACGTTCATCAGCTCGGAGCCGTACCGCAGCTTGCCCAGCTGGTCGAAGGTGGCGAACGAGGTCCCGGCGTACGCGGCCTCGTAACCGAGCGCGCGGTCCAGCTCGGTCGCGTGGCCGATGGACTCGTGGATGGTCAGCCACAGGTTGGACGGGTCCACGACCAGGTCGTACACCCCGGCCGTCACGCTCGGCGCCCGCATCTTCTCGGCCAGCAGCTCCGGGATCCGCCCGAGCTCCGCCTCCCAGTCCCAGCCGGTGCCCGTGAGGTACTCCCAGCCGCGCCCGACGGGCGGCGCGATCGTGCGCATCGAGTCGAACTCGCCGCTCGACTCGTCGACGGCCACGGCGGTCAGCTGCGGGTGCAGCCGGACCCGCTGCTGGGTCGTCACCGTGCCCGCGGTGTCCGCGTAGAACTTGTTCTCGTGCACGGTCATCAGCGAGGCGTCGACATGGCTGACACCGGCCGCCCCGAGCAGCCGCGCACTCCACTCGGCCAGCAGCCCGGACTTCTCCTCGTCCGGTACGGAGAAGGGGTCGATCTCGTACGAGGAGATCCACGTCTTCTCGGCGTGCACGGGCTCACCGGCCAGTTCCACGCGCTCGTCGGAGCCCGCCGCCTTGATCACCTTCGCCGACAGCTTGGCCATGGCCACGGCCTGCGACGCCACCCTCGCGGCGGCGTCCATCGTCAGGTCGACCCCGGAGGCGAACCCCCAGGTACCGCCGTGCACGACCCGTACCGCGTACCCGAGGTCGGTCGTGTCCGACGAACCCGCCGGCTTCGCGTCCCGCAGCCGCCAGGACGCGCTGCGCACCCGCTCGAACCGGAAGTCCGCATGGTCGGCGCCCAGCGCCCGGGCCCGCGCGAGCGCCGCGTCGGCCAGGGCCCGCAGCGGCAGTGCCGTGAAGGCTTCGTCGATGGAATGGGGCACGGAGGTCTCCCTTGTTGTCGCCTGTCGGTCCGATCATGTCGCGCGGGCGGGCCCGACGGCCAGGCTTTTCTGTAGGGACCCGACAGCGAGTCCCCCGAGCCACTGTCGGTGCCCGATTCTCCGCGAGGCCGACCGTACCGATAGGTTTTCGAGGTACCAGACCGGCTATCGAAAGGGTGATCCGTTGAGCCGCTCGGTTCTCGTCACCGGAGGAAACCGGGGCATCGGCCTCGCCATCGCCCGCACGTTCGCCGACGCGGGCGACAAGGTCGCGATCACGTACCGTTCGGGCGAGCCCCCGGCCGCCCTCACCGAACTGGGCTGCCTCGCGGTCAAGTGCGACATCACCGACACCGAGCAGGTGGAGCAGGCCTACAAGGAGATCGAGGCCGCGCACGGCCCGGTCGAGGTCCTCGTCGCCAACGCCGGTGTCACCAAGGACCAGCTGCTGATGCGGATGTCCGAGGAGGACTTCACGTCCGTCCTGGAGACCAACCTGACGGGCACCTTCCGGGTCGTGAAGCGCGCCAACCGCGGCATGCTGCGCGCACGCAAGGGCCGCGTCGTCCTCATCTCCTCGGTGGTCGGACTCCTCGGCTCGGCCGGCCAGGCGAACTACGCCGCCTCCAAGGCCGGCCTGGTCGGGTTCGCGCGCTCCCTCGCCCGTGAGCTGGGCTCGCGCAACCTCACCTTCAACGTCGTCGCGCCCGGCTTCGTCGACACCGACATGACCAAGGCGCTCACCGACGAGCAGCGCGAGGCCATCGTGAAGCAGGTGCCGCTCGGCCGCTACGCGCAGCCCGAGGAGATCGCCGCAACGGTGCGGTTCCTCGCCTCGGAAGAGGCCTCGTACATCACTGGAGCCGTCATCCCCGTAGACGGCGGACTGGGAATGGGTCACTGATCACCATGAGTGGAATTCTTGAGGGCAAGCGTGTCCTGATCACCGGTGTGCTGATGGAGTCGTCCATCGCCTTCCACACCGCGAAGCTGGCCCAGGAGCAGGGGGCCGAGATCATCCTGACCGCGTTCCCGCGGCCCACGCTGACCGAGCGCATCGCGCGGAAGCTTCCCAAGCCCACCAAGGTCATCGAGCTCGACGTCACCAACGACGAGCACCTCGGGCGGCTCGCTGAGGTCGTGGGCGCGGAGCTGGGCAGCCTCGACGGCGTCGTGCACTCCATCGGCTTCGCCCCGCAGGACGCCCTCGGCGGCAACTTCCTGAACACGCCGTTCGAGTCGGTCGCCACGGCCATGCACGTCTCCGCCTTCTCCCTGAAGTCGCTCACCATGGCCTGCCTGCCGCTCATGCAGAACGGCGGCGGCTCGGTCGTCGGCCTCACCTTCGACGCCCAGTACGCGTGGCCGCAGTACGACTGGATGGGCCCGGCGAAGGCCGCCCTGGAGGCCACCAACCGCTACCTCGCCCGCGACCTGGGCAAGCAGAACGTGCGCTCCAACCTCATCTCGGCCGGTCCGATCGGCTCGATGGCCGCCAAGTCCATCCCGGGCTTCGGCGAGCTGGCCGCCGTCTGGGACGACCGCGCGCCCCTGGAGTGGGACCTCAAGGACCCCGAGCCGGCCGGCCGCGGTGTCGTCGCCCTGCTCAGCGACTGGTTCCCGAAGACCACCGGCGAGATCATCCACGTCGACGGCGGTCTGCACGCGATCGGCGCGTAGTCGCCGCCGCACAGGTGCTTCCTCGGTGGGCGCCCCGTTTCCCGTAGTGCGCGGGGAGCGGGGCGTCACCCGTTCGGCCCCACCGGCCGGGCGGCCGTGCGGGGTAACGGCCCACTCTGGAGTAGGAGTTCTTCGCAGCGCTTCACAGCACTTCAGTGCACTTCGAAGCACTCCGAAGCAGGAGTTCTTCTCCCGAGACGCCCTCCGGAGCCCGGCCGAGGAGGTCCCCTTGTGCGCCTGTCCCAGGCCCGATGCACGCATCGGCTCCACAGGAACGATGTCGCGGCGGCCCCCGCCGCGCTGTTCGCCGCTCTGACCCTGCTGCTCGCGGTGCCCTCCGACGCCGCCTCGCACACCGCGTACACCGCACACACCGCGCAGAGCGCGGGAACGACGCCCCACGCGCGCGTGCCCGACGGCGAACGGCCCTTCGGAGCGTCGTGCCGGACCGTCGTCGACGGCTCACATGTGACGGCGTACTGCCGCAACCCGTATCCGGAGTCCGACCATGTCGGTCTGCACATAGAGTGCGACCGGTGGTGGGACATCGACGCCGACGGGGTGCGGGTCGAAGCGGGCCCCGCGCAGAACGTCCGGCTCACCGGCCGCTGCTGGAAGGAAGTCCGCTCGGCGTGGGTCAGCCACCAGAAGTGACGTTCACCGGCTGCCCCGCGGGTTCGGCACCCTCCGCGGGCCCGGAGCGCCCCGGGCGGCACAGGAACGGATAGCCGGCCGCCTCGGAGGCCGCCGTCTGCGCGTCGCCCGCGCGGATCGCGTCCACCAGGCGGGTGTGGTCCATGTGCGTCTCGGGCGTCAGCTCCTCGCCGACGTCCTCGCGCAGCCAGTCGCGCACGACCTCGCCCAGATCCGCGTACATCGCCGTCATGACGTCGTTGTGGGACGCGGCGACCACGGCCAGGTGGAAGGTCGTGTCGGCGGTCACGAAGGCCTCCGTGTCGCCGGACTCCCAGGCCTCCTCCCTGCGGACGAGGAGGGCGTCCAGCTGTTTGAGATCGCGCTCGGTACGGCGCTCGGCGGCCAGCCTCGCGGCGCTCGACTCCAGCGTGGAGCGCAGCTCGGCGATGTGCCGCGGGTCGGCGTCCGCGAACCGGCGGTGCATCACGCCGGCCAGCTCGCTGGTGGCCAGCACGTAGGTGCCCGAGCCCTGCCGGATGTCGAGCAGGCCGTTGTGCGCGAGGGCCCGCACGGCCTCCCGGACCGTGTTGCGGGCCACCCCCAGCTGCTCGACCAGCTCCGGCTCGGTGGGGATGCGGGAGCCCACCGGCCACTCGCCCGAGGTGATCTGGTTCCGCAGCGCGGCGATGACCTGCTCGGACAGGGCCGAACGACGAGGGTGGCTCAGGGGCATGACGGTCCTTCGCGCCAGGGGGTTGGACAACCAATCATCCCATGATTCTATGATGGGGTTCATGACAGGCGAGGAAACCAGGACGACCGTGTCCCCATCGATACCGACACAGACACCGATACGCAGCTCCGCACAGGACGCGGACCTGCACACGCCGCCCACGCGCGCGTGGATGACGCGTCTGGTGATCATCGGCATCGTCCTGACGGCCCTCAACCTGCGCCCCGCCATCACCAGCCTGGGCGCCCTCCTGGAGGAGGTGCGCGACGGCCTCGGCATGAGCGGCAGCGTCGCCGGACTCCTCACCTCCGTACCGCCGCTGTGCTTCGCCGTCTTCGGCGTCATGGCGCCGCGCCTGGCCCGTCGCTTCGGACCCGCCGCGGTGGTCTGCGCCGGCATGCTGGCGATCGGTACGGGCCTGGTGCTGCGGCCCTTCGTCGGGGGCACGGCGGGCTTCCTGGTCGCCAGCGCCCTCGCGCTCATGGGCATCGCCGTCAGCAACGTCCTCATGCCGGTGATCGTCAAGCGCTGGTTCCCCGACCGGGTCGGCACCATGACCGGCCTCTACTCCATGGCCCTCGCCCTCGGCACCGCCGCCGCGGCCGCCGTCACCGTACCGATGACCCGGGCCCTGGGCGGGAACTGGCAGACGGGCCTCGCCGTCTGGGCCGCACTCGCGGCCGTCGCCGTCCTGCCGTGGATCCCTCTCGTACGGGCCAAGGGCACGCCCCTGTCCGCCGAGGCGGCTCCCAGCAGTGCCGCCCCCGCTCCGGCCCCGAGCGCGCCCTCCGGAGCGCGCCAGGAGGCCGCCCCGCTGCGGATCACCCGCAGCCGTACCGCCTGGGCGCTCGCGGTCTTCTTCGGGCTGCAGGCCACCGCCGCCTACATCACGATGGGCTGGATGGCGCAGATCTTCCGGGACGCCGGTGTCCCGGCGGGCACCGCCGGACTGCTGCTCGCGGTCACCATGGTCATGGGCGTGCCCCTGGCCTTCGTCATACCGCGGCTGGCCACCCGGCTGCCGCACCAGGGGCCCATCGTCGTCGCCCTCGGCCTCTGCGGGTTCGCCGGCTACGCGGGGCTCTATCTCGCCCCGGCCGCCGGCGCCTGGGCGTGGGCCCTGCTGCTCGGTGTCGCCAACTGCGCGTTCCCGCTGGCCCTCACTATGGTCGGCATGCGCGCCAGGACCGGCGCGGGGGTCGTGCAGCTCTCGGCCTTCGCGCAGAG
This sequence comes from Streptomyces sp. NPDC060205, assembly GCF_042728395.1. NCBI lineage: Bacteria > Bacillati > Actinomycetota > Actinomycetes > Kitasatosporales > Streptomycetaceae > Streptomyces > Streptomyces sp. NPDC060205. The sequence continues at coordinate 1,526 of NZ_JBHWZP010000323.1, read as the reverse complement.
CACCGGCTACCTCATCTCGATCCCCGGCCCGCTGCTGGTGGGCGTGCTCTACCAGCACAGCGGCGGCTGGGGCCTGCCGATCGCCCTCATGGCAGGCCTGATGGTCCCGCAGATCGTGGTGGGCGTCCTGGCGGGCCGCGACCGCACGGTGGAGGACGAGGCCGCGCGCTGACGGCCGTTCCTGGTCGGCGTGCCCGTTCGCTCCCGGACCGCGCGGCGACCAGCTCCTCCCGGGCCGCGCGGCGACCGCCCCCGGACGCCGACCCCACCCGTGAGGAGCCGGGCGAACAGTGCGAGACTGGGCGTATGCCCGTGCTCGATCCGAACCCCAAGAACGGCCAGAAGAAGATGCTGCTCGTCTTCGGCGCCTTCCTCCTCATCTTCGTGGTCATCGGCGTCATCGCGTCCATCGCCTCACCTTGACCGCCTCACCCTGACCGCCCCGCCCCGACAGCGCTCCGCCGAGCCCTCGCGGGAGCGAAGGTGGGGTTATCCCCCCGTCCCCTAGGGGGTGAGTGTCAGGGTCAAGTGGGTGGATCACCGGATGGGTTGAGGGTTCCCGAGTCCGTACCTTCGAGATGTGACCGCGAGGACGCGGACCACGGACCACTCGAAGCCCCACGGAGGCGGCATGTCGGCCCCAACGCACACCCCGCCCCACCCGGCGACCGGGCGCGGCGTCGAGACGCGACTGCCCTGGTGGGCGCTCCTCCTGCCCGCACTGGCCTTCGCGGCGCTCCTGCTGCTGATACTGAACCCCGCGGACGCCCACGCGGCGGGCGCGGACCCGGTGGTCGGCAGCCTCTTCGAGCGGATCCAGCACCTGGTCCTGCACCAGGGCTAGTGAGCCGCCCGCGCCCCGGCTGCCGAGATCGTGCCGCGCCAGGGCCCCTGAGCTCCCCGTGCCCCGTGGTGGGGCAGCGCATCAACTCCCTGCGCCCCGTGGCGTGTTTCATGCGAAGCTGGGACCCATGAGCGTCGCAGAACCCCGCAGGATTGTCCTTTTCCGGCATGCGAAGGCCGACTGGCCCGAGGTGCCCGACCACGAGCGCCCGCTGGCTGAGCGCGGCCGCAAGGACGCCGCCGTCGCCGGACGCAAGCTGGCCGACACCGGCATCCCCTTCGATCTGGCCCTCTGCTCCACCGCGACCCGGACCCGCGAGACCTGGAAGCTCGCCGTCCAGGAACTGCCGCACCGGCCGAAAACGGTCTACGAGGAGCGGCTCTACGAGGCCTCCCCGGGCGAGCTGATCGCCGTACTGAACGAAACCCCGGACGACGCGCAGAACGCCCTCCTGATCGGGCACAACCCCGGAGTGCAGGGCCTCGCCGACATCCTGGCCGGCCGGTCCGCGTCCGACGCGCAGGAAGGAGTGAGCCGCGAGTTCCACCCCGCCGCCTTCGCCGTGCTCTCCTTCACCGGCTCGTGGAAGAGCCTGGAGCCCGGCGCGGCCACCCTGCTCGACTACTGGGACCCGTCCGAGTGACCACACCGTGAGCGCGGACGGGGCCCGGCACCACGATGG